>JBKQMU010000284.1:0-23226 GCA_052146555.1 Isosphaeraceae bacterium | reverse complement strand
CAGCCAACTCGGAGGCTGGAACTGGGAGAACAAGCGTGTCGTCCATGACAAGGACGCTTGTACCCAGAATGGACTATGCGATCATAGAGCAAATGGGCCCAAAAACGGGTTCGGCGAAGCTTTACGCCGAAGTCTCACTAAGCCTCGCGCCAGTTCGGGGACACCATCTGACACCAAGCCTCTGGCATGCGGATCAACGTCACGTGCGACCGGAACTGATACGCCTCCGCCTCCGCCGCCGGAGCGCTGGCCGCCTTATCGCGTGATCAGGTGCGGCTTGCCGATTTCCTCGATCTTCGCGATAGCCGCGTTTAGCTCGACCATGAATTCGTCCTTCTCGCGCGAATCGGTCATGCACCACATGATCTTCTTCCGCTCCATCCTTTCCTGACGATCTTCTACGATCCCACTCTCCGAAAATTCCTGGTCGACCACGATGGCCGCCCAGAGCTTCTGCGTGACCCTGGAAACATCGAGAAACGTTTCGCGCGCCGCATTCCCCCACAGGACCTGGGCCTCCAACGAGTTTACGTTCAGCTCGCTACGGGCCGCGTAGAGCGGCTTCCAGCGCTTTGCATAGACGGCGAGAGCCACCGCCTGTCGCTTTTCCTTTTCGCTCAACCCATCGAGTGAAACGCCGGATTCGGCAAGCGCCGCCGCCGCTTCGGTGGAGTGCCAGCCGGCTCGCCTGACGTTTTCCACCTCATCGCGGAGCTTGTAAGCCGAGAGAATCCAACGGCGTGCCAGGTCGTGTCTTGCGTTGGCCGAGAGCTGCCGTCGCCACGTCGAAAGGCCCTGCCCGGCGATGTACACAGCGAGGATCGCCGTAACGATGGTCACACAGTCCTTTACTGCGGACAGATCTTCAACAAAAGTCCTAGTTTTCCTCGCCGCTAAGGATCGGCGGCCGCATCCGGTCCGCCGAAATGGATTCGTTCTGGACAAAATTATATTACTAGCTTCAGGGACACCATGCTTAGCTGTCCGGAGTTAGGCTTGGTGTCCCCGAACTACATGCGATCTCACACGGGACGGTCCGGGTGATGCGCGGCGACGACTTCGAGGACCGCATCATGCAGCCAGCCGTTGCTGGCCAGAATGCTCGTCGGGGCGATGGGCACGGGCTCACCACGGCAGGTCGTCACCTTGCCTCCAGCCTCTTCGACGAAGAGACGTCCGGCGGCGAAGTCCCAGGGGGCCAGCTTGTACTCGAAAAAGGCACCGAACGAGCCGAGCCCGACAAGGGCAAGGTCGAGCGTGGCCGCTCCCATCCGGCGGACGCCGTGAATGTTGCGACGTAGCAGGTCTCCCACAGCGCCCAGGGTTGCCTCCATCATGGCGCCCCGGTCGTAATAGTAGCCAAAACCGATCAAAACCTCGTCCAGCCGGCGATTGCTGGCGACCCAGACCTGCTCTCCGTTGTGGAAGGCCCCTTGCCCGCGCTGGGCGATGAACCAGTCGTCACGAACCGGGTTTCCGATGACGCCGCAGGCGGGCTCTCCGCGATGGTAATAGGCAACCGAGACCCCGAAATGGGGAATGCCGTGCACGAAGTTGCTCGTGCCGTCGATGGGATCGACGATCCAGAGGTGCGCGCTGGATAGCAGATCCTGCGAGGCACCATCGCCTCCGTGCAGCTCTTCTCCCAAGACGGCGTGTCCGGGAAATGCCTCACGGATCACCGCGACGATCGCGGCTTCAGCCTGCAAATCTGCTTCCGAGACGAGGTTATAGGTCGTCGCCTGGCCCGTTTGCGCTTCCTTGACAAACACGGCTGCCCCTGCGCGGAAATGGCGGATGGCCACTTCCGCGCCGGCGCGCGCGGCCTGTTCGGCGACATAAAGCTCGGGGTTCGTCATTCCACTTGTCCTCGAGTGAACACGGTGGGGTAAACCGTTCCAGGTCGATCCTGGTCGCGGCTCGGCAATTGAAATCCGAATTGACAATGCGAAAGCGGGGACGCAAAGTCGGTCATTCGACGACCACGGATCGATTCGAAGCGCGCACGAGCGGGTGCCGCTGGAGAAGCCATGAGCCATCGATACGAGCGCGAGCAGACCGAAGCCATCAAGGCCGTTGTCCAAGCGGGGCGGCTGTGCCGGGCCGTCAGGGCAGAAGTCAATCCTGGGGTATTGGACAAGAGGGACAGGTCACCTGTCACAGTCGCGGATTTCGGCAGTCAGGCGATCATCGGCCGATCTCTCCAAGCCGGCTTTCCGGCCGATCCGATCATTGCCGAGGAGGATTCGGCCCAACTGCAAGAGCCAAAGAACGCTCCGCTTCTTGCTCAAGTCGTGCACCACGTACGCTCAATCCTACACGATCAAGGCTGCGATCTCTCGCCCGATCAGGTCTGCGGCTGGATTGACCGGGGAAGGAACCGAGAGTATTGCGACCGGTTCTGGACCCTCGATCCGATCGACGGAACCAAGGGCTTCCTCAGAAACGAGCAGTATGCGATTGCCCTGGCGCTGGTTGTCGAAGGAAAAGTCGTTGTCGCGGCGCTGGCGTGCCCGAATCTTGCTGCCGAGGCCGCATCCGTGAACACCGGCACGGGAGTGGGAGTCGTCTTCACGGCCGCTACAGGGCAAGGAGCGATGGCGATGCCGATGGACAACGACCCGGCAGGCGGTCAGTGGGGTGCACTCCGCGTGAGCGCCCGGGATGACCCCGCCACGGCCCGGTTTTGCGAATCCGTGGAGGCTGGCCACAGCGATCAGGGCGACTCGGCTGCAATCGCTGCCCAACTGGGAATCACATCGCCTCCGCTTCGCTTGGACAGCCAGGCCAAGTATGGGGTCGTTGCCAGAGGCGAGGCTGAGATTTACCTGCGCATGCCAACCGCGGCCGATTACCGCGAGAAAATCTGGGATCACGCGGCCGGCGCCCTGATCGTTCAGGAGGCCGGCGGGGTCGTCACCGATATTATCGGACGGCCCCTGGAATTTCATCACGGCCGGGAATTGACCGCCAATCGCGGGGTGGTTGCCGCCAATAGCCACTTCCATGGCCGAGTCCTGGAAGCACTTCATGCACGAATCAGGAGGTGAGGTGCGAGAACTCTCGCGATCCTCGCTCTGCCTGGCATTGCATCGCCCTGGGATCGACGCGTCCGTCAGATGCGCCTTTTGGGCCGGACCCCGGCGTCGAAACTTGCAAGAATCAAATCACGTATGCTCACTATGTTGCCTCGATCAGGGCCGATGGACCCGATGGCACTTCGAATGCGTGTCAGCTTTTGAGCCAATTCGACGACTGCAAGGGGTGCCGATCTGCCTGCGATTGACGCCCGGTCGGAAGGTAAGATGCCAGCGTGTGCGTGGCGGATGGATTTCAGGAAGCCATCGTGTACGATGAGTTACCAGTGGTCAGTTGCTCGTAGCCAGGGTTTCGGAACAGAGTTAACCTGGGGGGCGGCTGACCACTGGTTCTTCCGAGGTGCGCCGCTTTCCGACCGCACGGAAAAGGGGCGGGCTTCAGCCGCGGCTGGGTCGCAGCCTGCTGGCTGTCGCGTCTAACAATGCATGAACTCTCGATTGCACAGGGCCTGATCGAGGTCGCGACGGAGGCACTGGCGCAGAGTCAGTCCGGGCCCGTCCGGGTGGAGAGTGTCCTGGTCCGGCTTGGCGTTCTTAGCGGAGTGGTTCCAGAGGCGCTAGAATTCTGTTATGGGCTGAGCGTAATGGGCACGCCGCTGGAAGGATCGCGTTTGGTGATGGAGCAACAGCCCGCCGTCGCTTTCTGTCCCCAATGTCAGAACAACCAGATTCTCTCCGATTGGACCCGGCTTCGCTGCCCGACCTGCGACACTTTCGTGTCGAGCTTGGTTCACGGCCGCGAGCTTGAGCTGATCTCGATGGAAGTGATCGACGGCGATGACCCCACTATCAAGCCCCCGACCAACCCCAGCGACGAGCCTTCCGCCCCGGATTGTGGAAGTGCGTCAGGGGATTCTCAAGGCCAATGACGCACTCGCCCGGGAGTTGCGTGCACAATTTGCACAGGCCGGCGTTTTCGTCATCAACGTGGTTTCCGGACCGGGAGCCGGCAAGACCGAGCTGCTGGCCCGGACGTTGTCGGCCCTGCGTGAGCAAGGCCGCCGGGTGGCGGCGATCGTCGGTGACCTGGCCACCGAGAACGATGCTCGGCGGCTCTCGGCCAGCGGTGCGCCGGCACGTCAGATCATCACCGGGACGGTCTGCCACCTCGAGGCGCAGATGGTCCGGACCGCTCTGGAGGGATGGAACCTCGGCGACCTCGATTACCTGTTCATCGAGAACGTCGGAAACCTCGTTTGTCCGGCCTCGTTCGATCTGGGCGAGCACCTTCGCGTGCTCCTCTTCCCGGTCACCGAGGGCGAAGACAAGCCTCTGAAATACCCCACGCTGATCAACACGGCCGACGTGATCTTGATTTCCAAGGAAGACCTCGCCGACGCCGTTGGCTTTGATCGGAGCCAGGCGCGCCGGAACCTCGATGAGGCCCGGCCCGGAGCTGCCGTTATCGAGGTCTCCGCCCGCTCCGGTCGCGGACTGGAAGCGTGGGTCGCGCTCCTGGAGGCCAGGCGGTGCGCTATGTTCGATCGCCAACCGGACGCGGCTCCCACACCTGCGCCTGACGGCGTCGAACGCGGAAGCCAAGGCTGACGCGTTGAGCGATCCGGCACCCGATGAACGGTCTGGCACCATGGACCGCTTTGACAAGACGACCATCCGTGCAATGCGAGTCGGCGTTCGGCGACGCTCTGTTTGAGCAGAAGGTCGCCATTGGCCGGACCCGGCCGTCCCTACTCATCAACTTGCGCGTAACCATCAGCACACGCAAGAGAGATGGAAAGGTCCCGGACGACCTTCGCGCAGGTGATCAACGCCTGAACCCGGCTTGCGGCGACCACGCTTGTCCTTCGGTTTCTGCTCAGTTTGAGCCCACTGACCGGGCCGGAGGAACCATCGGGTATTGCGACGCATTCGATCCCGTGGGGCTAGGGACGGACGAATTCGCGGGAGCCGTTCCCAGTGAGGGAGCGCCTGGCAACTGCACAGGTTCACGCATGGTACGGTCTTTCGACCGTAGACTGCTCGTGCAGCCTGTCACCAGCAAGAGCGAAGCGGCAGCCGCCGCAAGGCGGAATGTCGTCTTCATCGGCCATCTCCTCCGTGAGTGAGTGAATTGAAGAAGTGCTCTTCGACGGCATAGCATAGCCGTCGCAATCATTCTGAGAAGGCCAACCTGCCGGGTCACCAGGCCAAAAGTGCCATGGAGCCACCAGCGCCGCACCGTCTACAGGGGAAGGCATTTCTGGTCCCGGCCTTGCGAAGGCGTCAAGCCAGACATTTCTTAACTCCTGCATCGCGAAAAACCGATAGAACCAGCACGAACGCGCCCGTCAGGGACGACGGAGCCCAAGGGCTGGACTGATTCATGGCCTCCTTAATAGCGAGTACGCCGTGTTCCCACAGATCGTCGGCCAGTTAGAGCGGGTTCGAAGGCAAGGTAGAAGATTGGGTCGCCTGCTCTCGGCGCACCGGGGCCGTCCGGAAAATGGTGGCCGCACCTCCGAGCCTGCCGCAGGCACTCTCCACTTTGCTTCTCACATCGGGCAAGATGCCTGGGTGGCCAAGTGTCTCGAACACAAGCATGGTGGATTTTTCCTCGACTTCGGTGCGTTCGACGGCGAGACAATCAGCAATACACTTACCCTGGAAAAGGAACTAGGCTGGCGCGGCATTTGCGTCGAACCGAACCCACGTTTCTACGCCGAGCTCTGCCGCAATCGCCAGTGCGTCACCGTCAACGTGGCCCTGTGGCCGCAAAGTCGCGCCTCGCTTCGCTTCGTGGATGCGCATGGTCTCAGCGCCATAGAAACTTACAAGGATATGGACGTCAACTCTGCCCGCCGCCAGGAAGCGACGCTCGGGGTGATCGAGGTCGATACGCTCAACCCCAACGAGCTGCTGGCCCGGTTCGAGGCTCCCGCGCTCATCGATTATCTCTCCCTGGACGTCGAGGGCGCCGAGTTCGAGGTCCTCAGCGGTCTTGACCTAAACACCTATGCAATCGCGCTCATGACGATCGAACACAATCATGACCGGCCGCGCCAGATTAGAATGCGAAACTACCTTGCAAAACTCGGCTACGAATTCATAGAGCATTGTAATGATGATTTCTTTTTCAATCGCTCGCATCTGTTGCGGCTGGCGGGCGATTCCGCACGAGTCGTGGATCCGCTTTTAGCCTTTCGTCAAGTCTTCGGGGAGTGAGACTCTTCGTCGGCAACCCAAGGCCAAGCCTACAATGAGAATGATCCCCATGCCTCAAGATTCTACTCCGCTGAACCCCTCCTGGCGCTTTGTGGATCCCGAAGACACGGAGGTCATCACCCTGTGGCGGATTCTCCGCGGTGCTTCAGAGGTATTGCTCGTCACCCACGACGAAGACGACGCCACTTGGCAATTCCTCGACGGCGAGCATGTCTTCGAGGAAGATGGGGTGCTGGTCAGCCTGGGGGAAATAGTCCAGTTCGATCCCAGACTGGGAGAGCTTGCCGATCTGCCCCAGGGTTGGTACGCCTGGCGGACCACGGCCGACGGGCCTTGGCAGCGGGCCCAGGGTGAGGGAACCGCTTTGAGCCCTCCGTGACGAGCGTGGCTTCTCGTCTTTCCTGGATCTTTACTCGATGAGCTCGTCGCGGAATTGAGGGAAAAGCTCGAGAATAAGCAAGTTCGCAAGGGCTCGAAATCTGCGAAGCGTCGGGGAACGTCGAGATCGACAATGACGAGATTAAGGCCATCTTGCAAAATCACCTGGCTCGGGCCTTCTGGAACGACCTAGAATCCACGACGATGAGCTGGCGCTTCGAGGCCCGCATCACTCTTGGGGACGCGGGGCGATCAACGCTCAGACGGGGCCTTGCCTCTTCTCAACTTTGCCCCCGTCCCTTGTCGAGGAGGGGTTGAGGTGGCTGCTTCGCAGGAAAAGTGCACGTTCCGAATGGCCGCGGACGCCATCGACCCGGCAACTGTACCCCGGCGAACGCTTTGGACCGGCTCGACAATGCCTGCGCTGGGTCTGGGCACATTCGGCTCTGACCGCTTCACGGGCGAGCAGGTCGCCGCCGCCGTCCTCGAGGCGGCCTCCGTCGGATACCGTCATTTTGACTGTGCATCGGTTTACGGCAACGAGCACCTGATTGGTAATTCCTTCCGCGCGATCCTGGAGGCAGGGATCAGCCGCGAAGACCTCTGGGTAACCTCAAAGGTCTGGAACGACAAGCACGGCGAGGGAGACGTGATTGCGTCGTGCGAGCAGTCGCTACGGGATCTCCAGCTTGATTACCTCGATCTCTACCTGGTCCACTGGCCATTTCCCAACGATCATCCACCCGGCTGCGACATCCATTCGCGCAGTAGCGATGCCAAGCCGTACGTCCACGACAACTTCATGACGACATGGCGACAGATGGAAGCCCTCGTGGATCGGGGACTGGTGCGGCACATCGGCACATCGAACATGACGATTCCCAAGCTCAGGCTCGTGCTCAGAGATGCACGGATCAAGCCGGCGTGCAACCAGATGGAGCTGCATCCCCATTTTCAGCAGCCTGCCCTGTTCCAATTCGTTTGCGAGCAAGGAATGGTGCCGATCGGCTACTGTCCGATCGGCTCGCCGAACCGGCCCGATCGGGACCGGACCGCGACCGACACGGTCGATGTCGGAGACCCGGTCATTGTACGCATTGCAAAGCGGCTGGACGTCGCCTCGGGAGTCGTGTGCATCAAGTGGGCCGTCCAGCGCGGTCAGGCGCCGATTCCTTTCTCCGTGAAGCGGGCCCAATTCGTAAGCAGCCTGAGGGCCGTCGTTGCCGATCCTCTCACCAATCAAGAAATGAGTGACATTGCCGCCATCGATCGAAACTGCCGGCTGATCAAGGGCCAGGTCTTCCTCTAGAGAGATGGTCAAAGCTGGGAAGACCTGTGGGATCCGACCGGCGACATCACCCCTCCCTGAACTCTTGACCAAAGAGGTTTTTCTCGTGAGTACCGCGACCTCCATGATGACAGGCGTCGTCTTGCCGGGCAACAGCACGGTCGCATTCAAGGATTGCCTGATTCCCGAGCCTGGAGCCGGTCAGGTGCTGGTGCGGATGAAGGCTTCGTCGATCTGCGGCAGCGACATCCGAGCGATCTATCGAGAACATCTGGGCGAGGGCCCGGAATGCTACCAGGGAGTAATCGCCGGCCACGAGCCCTGCGGGCAGATCGTCAAGGTCGGTCCCGGGTGCAAGCTGTTTCAGGCCGGTGACCGGGTGGTGATCTACCATATTGCCGGATGCGGCGCCTGCGACGAATGTAAGCACGGCTATATGATTAGCTGTCGGAGTAGTCACCGGGCGGCCTACGGCTGGCAGCGTGACGGCGGACATGCGCCTTATCTCCTTGCCGAGGAGAGCACGTGCATCCGCCTGCCCGAGTCGCTCTCGTACATCGACGGTGCCCTTTGCGCCTGCGGCTTCGGCACAGCGTACGAGGCCTTACGGCGCATGCAAGTCAGCGGCCAAGACCGGCTTCTCATCACCGGACTGGGGCCAGTGGGACTGGCAGCGGCCATGCTGGGCCGCGCTCTGGGTGTCTCCTCCATCATCGGTACCGACCTGTCGGCGCACCGGCTGTCGCTGGCCATCGATTTGGAGCTCGTGGATCTTGCCGTCGAGGCCAGCGACGGTGCACTCGAGAAGATTCTCCAATACAGCGGAGGACATGGCTGCGAGGCGAGCATCGATTGCTCGGGAGCTGCGCCCGCCCGCTTGCTGGCGTTGCAGGGCACACGCGCCTGGGGCCGCTGCGCCTATGTCGGAGAGGGGGGCACGGTCAGCTTCGAGGTATCGAAATACTTGATCCACAAGCAGATCATGCTCTACGGATCGTGGGTCACCTCGCTACGACACATGGAAGAGCTGGTCGAGCGGTTGGATCGCTGGAAACTGCATCCCGAGCGCATCTGCACGCACAGGCTGCCCCTCTCCGAGGCGGGAAAGGCCTACGAACTGGCCGCCGGCGGACAGAGCGGAAAAGTTTGCATCGTTCTCGAAGATTGAAAACCGGCAGCCCGCATCAACGGCATGGTCCGGCGACCACCGGCCAGTCGCCACCGATGACTCCAGCGCGCCCGGCAGGGCCCCCGCTGGCATCGGGAGTGGTATGCCCGGATCAAGAACCGCGACAATCGGTATACCCCCGCCTCCTGCATGCCAACAGCGGTGCTGCTATTAGCAACGATATCGGACTGTGCTTGATCCCCTCGTTCTTCCCCAGACTTCCTTGCGTTTCTTATCTCGACCTCACGCCGGAGGATAAGCTTTATAGAGCGTGTGAGATTTCCGGCGGGAATGCGGATCGGAGTACTGCGCACCGGGTGAACCCGCGGCGCATGCCAACCTCTTGGGCTCGCATGTACTCCTTATTGAGCAACCCAGTGCGCCTTTCGGATCTGCAAGCTTGCAATCTGGCGCGGAACCCGAGAATGATTGCGTGCAGAATGAAGGCGTTTCATTCAGTGGGAACTCTTAAAATCGTTCTCATTCCGCAGTAATCTACAACAATCTGGTAAATTAGGAAATATTGCCTTCAAATTGGTTGCGTGCTGCGTGGTCTGGGAACAACGTTTTCTATTGAAAGTCTTTAATAATGGGCATAGATGCTTAAAAATTGCAAACGGTGAATGGAAATTGCAAGCGGTGAATGGAAATGGAAATTCAATCAGCACATATGCGTGTAGACAACCGGGTGTTCGGTGGAGGGCCAAATTGAAGAACGACACTCAGCGGATTTTGTTCCTCTCCGCCTGGCCTGTTCTCCCGGTCGCGTTGATCGACGCGTTTCGCACGATACGCAGTCATCTTCGACGTCAAGTTAACTCTTGAAGAGGTCAAAAATGGCTATCATCTTCTGTCTACTCATTCGCCTTCGCAAATTCGCCTGAATCGCCTCCATTGGCGATGCCGGTCAATACGCGACCGCGACCGTCTTCTGGTCCGTCGCTGGGCTCTTGCGTTCGCGCCGCCCCTTACCTGCCCCGTACTCCTTTTGCCCGCTCGCTTCGGGCGGAAGAAAGCTAGGGACTGTGTCAACTTTCGGGTCGCCCTCTCGCCTTCTCCGGTCCCCTGCTCGTCCCCTCAAGTGACGACTCCTCCTGTTCGGATGAGCGAGCGCTCTCTCCCTAGGACTAGTGGCGTCCCAGTTGGCTTTTGGTCTGGGAAGGTCTTTGCCCGGAGGTCTTGGATTTTGTTTGCTGGGGTACACACACCATCGATCGCCGAAGGCCGTTCGGCAAGCGACTTCGCATCAGGCTTTTTCTTCGTCCATGTGAAAACCGGCCGCCACCAGTTCGGCGAGGGCGTCGAGTGCCTCCTCGGCGTCGGGCCCTTCCGCCTCCAGGTCCAGCGTGGCGCCGCACTCCGCGGCCAGGGTGGTCATATCCAGCAGGCTTTTGCCGCGTGCCGTCGTGCCCTGAAAATGAACCCGGATGTCGGACTGAAACGAATTCGCCAGCTTGGCGAACTTGCTGGAGGGCCGCATGTGAAGCCCGTACGTATTGACGATCTTGACCTGGCGGCGGGCGACCCCCGCATCCTGCTGCATCGTTGGCCCTTCCTGCGTGATTCGAGCCAGGCTGATGGCCCATTTGCCGATCGAGAATCTCCAGCCCTAAACCGAGTCGAACTCCCAGAGACCCAGGCCGAGGTTCGCGGCCCGTCCAACGCGATGGGCTGGCGAATATCGCTCGCCGGGTGCCCCAGCGGGCCCTGGCCGAGCTCGCCGAAGGCGATTGCATGCGCCAAGCCTTTCTGTTGTTGCTCGGCGTAAGTCCACCTCCAGAGCACATGGTCCATCGCCACTGGGCCCAATGCAAGCAGGTAGGCGTTGTTTTCCCCGGTTCGCTCGGGTCAGGTCCCCTGGTCGAGTTGGATCCGCTCGAACGGAACCCCTTCGTGAACCATGGCCCCGATCCGCCCATTGGCAACAGGAAAAGCGCCGAGCCGCTTCTCTGAGGGGCGAACATTCCAGAGAACTCAGCTGCTTCCGTGGCAGCGCTGCACGTCCGCAAAACGTCGTGGGCAGCTGCTTGAATCTGCAACCCGAGGAAGAATAGAATCGAAGTGACACATCGAAGAACTCCTCTTGGTCGTGGAGCCGAATCTCTCGTTGCGAAGTTTCGGCTGATGCGTCGAGATTGGACCGCTGGTCGACCGGAAATAAGTGACTTTTTGCGGTGCTCACGGAAGACGCTGTAATGCTTACAAACCAAGCGAAGACGCCGATCATTTTCCCTTGCACATTCACCACCGGCGGCGATGGCCATCGGCCTGGAGTGTTCAGTCTATCTTCAAGTCTATCAATACCTTATGGCAGTATCCAGGAGGGGGGTGCCATGCTCAGTGATTGGGCTTCCGCTCCCATTTCACGGATTTTTCTCTCTGGTATCGGTCTTGCTTCAGGGCGAATAAGGGCTCTCACTGAGAACGTGATGCTCTTCATATCCATGAGGTTTTGTTCCACCATTCCCACGGAGGCGACCATGAGCGCCAAGAAGCGTCGCAAGATTTACGGTGTCCGTCGGGAGACTCGCCGGTCTCGGGGCTGGACACGCTGGTTCCAGGAAGGCTTGTTCGAGACCGCGTCAGCGAATAGCATTCGCCTCCGAACGGTGCTCTGGGGGCAAGGATAGGTCGAGCACAAAGAGTGGCTTGTTGCTAGTCCCAGACGGAATTTCGATGCCCGGCGCCCGGATCCTTCACCCCGGTCGCCGGGTCGATGTGAGCGACTCGCAATTCAAGTCCGTTTGCACGCTCGAGATCCTCATCCATCCGCGGCTTCGCGAAGATGCTGCGTTTGTCACTTCCTGCCTGACATTTATTCTCTCCAGCAGCCCTCGTGATGCGCTCATTTCGCGTCACGTTGCTTCGTCCCAACCGAGTGGGTCTGAAAGTCGCTTGCGGACCGGAAGCTTCCTCTGATGAGGTGAGGTGTTGTCCTCGCCACGTGAGCGTGAATGCGTCGTTCTTTGGCTTGTGCAACATGAGATCAACTCATCTTTATATATATTAAAAGTGATGTCAATTATTTTATCATGTCTGAGAGATTCTCGATTAGTCGACCCAGAAAACCGACGAGCCTGGCATAGTTTTCGACACCGATTCGTTCGTCCACTCCGTGAATGCGCTCCAGGTCGTCGGCACTGACGCGAATGGGAAGAAAACGGTACGTGTCCACGGCGATGGCCTGGAAATGATGGGAATCCGTTGCTCCCAGGCACAGACCAGGCACGACGATCGCGTCCGGAAAGATTTCGGCAATGGTGCGCTGGAGCACGAGGAAGCTTTCCGACGTTGTCGACGAAACGCTCGACGGTTCCGAGCGCGTGCCTACCAGCTCGCAGGCGACATGCGCATCGGCAACCGCCGAGCGCAGGTAAGACAGAGCGCTCTCGATGCTCTCTCCGGGCAAGATCCGGAGGTTCACGAGCGTTTCAGCCTCTGCCGGAAGCACGTTGGCGGTCTCACCTCCCCGGGCAATCGTCGGGGCCATGGTGGTGCGGATGAGGGCGTTCAGCGCGGGCTTCTGACCGAGCTGACGGACGACGAGTCCCCTCGTGAGCCAGCGGTTGGCAAGTACTGCACGTCCTGGCCACGGCAGCTCGGGTCCGAGATAATCCAGCATCACTTCCACTGCGCCATCGAGCCGGGCCGGAAAGGGGTTTGACTGCAATCGATGGACGGCCGAGGCGACCCGCCCCACAGTTGTCGGGTTGGGAGGCATCGAGGAGTGGCCGTTTGGTCCATGTGTTTTCAGGCTGATTGTCGCATATCCTTTCTCGGCGATCCCGATGAGCGCGACCGGCTTGCTGATCCCTTCGATGATTCCTTGCGTCAGCGATCCTCCTTCGTCGAGGACGAAGCGGAACTTGATCCCTCGCTGGCGGAGAATCTCGGCGATCCGCTGGTTTCCCTCGTGTCCTCCCTTTTCTTCGTCGTGACCCAGGGAAAGATAAACGTCGCACGTTGGCTGAAATCCCTCGGCCAGCAGCCTCTCGACCGCTTCCAGCAGTCCCAGAGTGCCAGACTTGATGTCCAAGGCACCTCGTCCCCAGATGAATCCGTCGGCGACCGCGCCCGAGAATGGAGGATGAACCCACCGAACCTCAGCGCCAGCCTCAACGGGAACAACGTCAAGGTGCGACATCAAGAGGATCGGTTCTCTTCTTGCATCAGCACCCTGCCAGCGGTAGAGCAAGCTCAGCCCGCCGTGGACCTCACGCAAGAGCCGTGAGTGGACGGTGGGGAACGACTTCTCGAGCATCACATGGAGCGCGTGAAACGGCGCGGGATCGGTCTGTCCAGGTCGTTCCGACGCGATCGTCTTTTGCTGGATGGCTTGCGCAAGCCGCTCCGCATAGCCGGGAAGCGGTTCGATGGGCGTGACACAAGTTACGTGCACTTGCCGCGATCTCATCTTGATCGCATTGATGGCGATAACCGACAGTAGGACAACCAATAGAAAGGCCAGCGATCCGGCGAATGCGATCAAGGTGCGCCAGCTTATGATCCACCACCCCCCTGCCCTTGGCGATCTCGCGGTCTGGAAATCGTCCGTCGGTGTCCCTTCAGTCGGGACTGAGGGCGGCGATGAATCCCGAGCCATGCGTTTTGCCTCGCTTCCCCGATCGCCGACGGGCCTGGACGCTTTACACCGCGATGCGCACTACAACTAACCTGCCGCACGAAAATGGGCAAGTTTCACCTTATGTCGATGGAGGCGCCCAGAAATGCGCGCTGTGAAGAGACCGGGGCAATCGCGGCGTGCTTACCTGCTCGTTCCGGTTCCTACGATCGATTGCGCCCAGGCTGAGTCCCCTTCGCTCAAAGGGGGAATCGGGGGCTTCGCATAGTTCAGCCGCAGGTCGAACCGTGCCCGGTCATAGAGTGCGTGCAGCACCGCGCCAAGATCCAGCACCGGCGCGTCGTCCTCCGGTAGGAGGGGGATCGGGATCGCGGGGATCGGCTGGCGCAGGTTGAAGACGAACAGCTTTGCTTTCGGGTGGGCCACCCCGCGACGAGCCAGAATCCGGTAATCAGAACGGGCCGGCTTTCGATCCAGAGGCATCGGCTCACCGGCGCGAAGCAAGTCGATCTCGACGAGGTTGGTCATCGAGTCGAAGACTCTGTTCCGCTTCTTGACGTATTCCCCACACCCTTTGGGATGAAGCTTGTTGTAGGGAGAGAGAATCTCAAGCGCCGTGACCAGGATCCCGGTGGCGACCTCGTGGATCTCCAGGTACCACTCCTGGAGCTTGTCATTGGTGGGCACTTGGACATCCAGCACGCCAAGCGCCGTGGGTTCGTCCGCCTCGACGGGTTCGGAGGCGAAGTCGGCTGTCGTGGGCCGGCCCATCACGATGTCAGGCCGACCGACGAACACGAGCTCTCCCGGATCCATCGCATAAACGCGCTGCTCGAGCCCCACGTAATACTTGGGCGCAAGACGCGGCGTCAGTTCGTCAGCAAGCGAGGAGATCAAGCGATTATGCACGTCCGGCCAGATCGCCGGGTGCTCCAGCCAGGGGTCCATGCCGGGGAAAGGTGGGCGCATCGGTTGATTTCTTCTCCCGTCTCTCGAGTCGCTCTGCTCAGTCGAGAAAACTCCGGATCGATACACGAAAATCGCCCAGGATTGCGGGCAAGCTCAGCTCGTCGTCGGCTGAGAGAATTTGAACTGGTCGATCGGCTTCGAAGAGATGAAGCGTGGCACGTTCCGGGTCAAGGACGCCGACGGCCAGCACGCCGGCATTCAGGTATTCGGCAGCCTTGACGAGCCCCCTGGACCATCGATCATCGGGCGAGAGCACCTCGATGATCAAGTCGGGAGGCACATCGAGGTAGGTCGATGGCAAAGGTCCCTTGGGGAGCTTGGCATAGGAATAGAAAGCGAAATCAGCGCCGCGAACCGTGTCGGGGTCGCGCTCGGTGATCACGCCGGAATCGTTGCTGAGGACGTGGCCCAGGTCATTTTGCTCTGCGTAAATTCCCAGGATTCGGTCAACTTTGCTGCACACCTGGCCGTGACGTGCGCGGGGAGGTGGGCTCACCTTCTCGATCCTTCCTCGAATAAGCTCTTCGGGATACCCCGGGTCAGGACGCCTGCTAAATTCTTCCGCAGTCATCAGGAGCCCGGTGGCCTGTGTGACCGTCGCCATTGAAATTCTCCTTCGCCCCGATCGATGAACCCAACGTGCTGGGCTTCAAGGAAACGTGGTCGAGACTCATAGGTCAAGGCAATCTCCGGACGGGCGTTCTGCGCGGGAAGGAGTAGCCCTCCCCAAGCAATTATCATCGCTCCAAAGAGCAATTCTACCATCGGGAAGCCCCGGCTGGCCCATTGCCAAAGCGCCGGATCGGTGTTTCAATGCTCGATGTCCACGTCGTCGATGGGCACGTCCCAGTGAGCCAGAAGGATCTCGAACCGGCGCTCTTCCTCCCGCTTGAAGGTCTCCTGGTCGGGGAAAAGTTCCTTCTTGATCGCCTCCTCCACGCTGGCCGGGGCGAAGGCTGCTTCCAAGTTCTTGAAAACGATGGTGACCTTGTAGTCCCACCGGCCGTCCTCGGTGGCATGATAGCGCGGTCGCACGGCCGAGACTCGAAGCATCCTGCCGGCCTCGATTTGCTTTCGCAACACCGGGAGATGATTCTTCTTGAAGAGCCGGAGAAACTCGTCGGCATGGCCCCATTTCGCCTTGTAGTAATACTCGACGACGAAGGGCTGCTCCGCCGCAGGTATGTCTTTGCCGTGAGTCTTTGTAGCTGGCTGGGGGTTGGCGTGGATCATCGATTGCACCTCATGGCTGATCGCCATGGCCAGGACTAGAATCACCACCGGGCCCAAGACGCGTTCTCGTAAGGAGAGAATATATTTCACGAGTCAGTTTCTCCAGAATGCCGCCGCCGCACGCACTATTGGCCACTCGTTCGACGTCTTCTAGACGCGGGGTTCGCCAGGACTACTTGGTGCGGAGATGCACCGCAGCCATTCCTCCGGATCAGCGTCGCTGGGCATTCTCCAATCGCCCCGGGGCGAGAGGCTGACCGTGCCGACCTTGGGACCGTCGGGAACACAAGATCGCTTGTATTGCTGGCGAAAGAAGCGCGTGAGGAACGTGCGCAAGGTGCGCACGATCAACTCCCGGGAGAATGGTTGGGTGAACGTGGCGAAATCGCTCAAGAAGAGGATCTTCTCCGGCGAGTATCCGCAGCGGACGGCATGGTACAAAATGAAGTCGTGCAGCTCGTAGGGGCCGAGTGTCGCCTCGGTCGATTGACCGATCTCACCGGCGGTCGTCGCGGGTAAGAGCTCCGGTGAGATCGTCGTCTCGACGATCGACATGAGCGTCTCCCGCACCGGTCCGTGGGGAACCTCGTGAAGTGCCACGTAACGAACCAGGAACTTCACCAGCGTCTTGGGTATCGAGCAATTTGTATTATACATGCTCATGTGATCGGCATTATAAGTCGACCACCCCAAAGCCAGCTCCGAGAGATCTCCGGTGCCGATGACGAACCCCTTGGACATCAAGAGGAACGTGCGTAGACGTGCCTGCACATTCTCAAATGTCAGGTCGCTGCACGCCTCGCGGGGAAGGCGGCTTAAAGCCACGCGGAACGATTCGACGTCGAGCGAGCGACAGTCGATGCCAAAGGGCGCATGTCCGATCTCGCGGAAGGTCTGGTGGGCCAGAGGCGCGATGTCGATGGTCTCGGACGAGACGCCAAGATGCTGCATGAGGTCCAGGGCGTTGGTCCTGGTCCGCGCGGTCGTGCCGAAGCCCGGCATCGTGAGTCCATGAATCAGGCGCCGGTTGATTCCCAGAAGGTCGCACGTCTTGACGGCTACCAAGAGCGAGAGCGTGGAGTCCAGCCCGCCGGAGATCCCGATGTTCAGAGGCGTCTGGGGCGGCAGTTGCTCGATGCGTTTGGCTAGCCCCGCGCACTGGATGCCGAAGATCTCGGCGCAGCGGCGGTGCAATTCGGGCCCTTCCGCCGGCACGAAGGGCGTGCCCGGGACAAACCGCTTGAGGTCGGACATTGCCGGGCCAAGCGCGAAGGCGATCCGCCGGCACGGCCTGGAAAACCGCGGGCCTTGCTCGAAGCTGGTCGAGACCCGGCGATCGGACAGGAGCTTGGCGACGTCGACGTCCCGGGTGATCCAGTACGAATCGCGGCGGATCGGGTGGCCGTCGCCGACCCGCGGCGATTCCTCGGCGAGCTGGCCGTTCTCGGCGATCAGGCAATGGCCGCCAAAGACCAAGTCGGTCGTCGATTCCGACGGCCCGGCGCCCGCATAGGCGTAGGCGGCGATGCATCGGCCCGATTGCCCGACCACCAGGTCGGTCCGGTACTGGCTCTTGCCGATGGTCTCGTTGCTGGCCGAGAGATTCAGCAGGATCGTCGCCCCGGCACCCGCCTGCACCGAGCTCGGAGGGATCGGCACCCAGAGGTCCTCACAGATCTCGATGCCCACCACGACCGGAGTGTGCGGGTATTCTTGGCACTCGAAGAGCAGGTCAATTCCGAAAGGAACCCGGCCGCCGGGAACTTCCAGCTCGGCCAGCTCCGAACCGTCGGCCCCACGGAACCATCGGCTTTCATAAAACTCTTTGTAGTTGGGAATATTTTGCTTGGGAACAATCCCCAGGATTTTGCCTTCAGAAAGCACAAGGGCGCAGTTGAACAGGCTGTTGCCCGCCGGCACGGGAAGACCGACAATCACCAACTGCTTGTGCCCCGCCGTCGCTTGGACGATCTTCTGGATCGCCCGGAACCCTGCCTGCAGCAACGTGGCCTGCCCGAACAAATCGGCGCAGGTGTAGCCAGTGACGCTTAACTCGGGGAAGACCACGATGTCGCTATCGGCCACCTGCGCCAAAACGCGAACGATCTCAACGGCGTTGGCCTCGGGATAAGCGACCGACGTCCGGATCGAAGCACAAGTCACGCGAACAAAACCAAATCGGTTCATGCCAGGAGCCTGTGAGCTGATTGGCCCGGTCCGGGCTCGACTGCCGGCTGCCCAGACCCCACAGCCGGAATGATCGCCAAGAATCGCCGAGATCACCTGATTGACCGGTAATCTCTTCCGAGAGTAGAACAGGAGTCCTGCTGCTTCAATGGCCTTGCGTTCCAGCCCGTCGCCGCGTGCAACGGAACTCCTGGCACCTGAGGGACCTGCTCATTGAGTTGGTTACGCTCCTGGTATCGGCCACGTCTCCGCTTGGAATTCACCATGCTCAGGCACTTCCCGCGTTCCCTCATCAGCCTGCTTGGAGCCTTCGCCGCCACGGCCGCTTTCGCTCAGAGCCCGCCCTTGACTGAGACCTCGGCGCCGTCCCAGCGACGCCCGTTCGCTTCACCAGGCGCCCCTCGGCACACCGAGCGGATCCGCGACGTGGACATCAAGCATATCAAAGCGGAGCTGACGCTGGATGCCAAGACGCGGGAAGTGCGCGGCACGGTCACGCATACGCTCACACCTCTCTATCCCTATCTAAGTTCTTTCGAGCTCGATTGTGGGCCCAGGCTCAAAGTATCGCGGGTTACCGCTGGTCCCCACGGGGCCAATTGCAAGTTCCAAACCAAAGGCGAAAAGCTGGCGGTGATCTTGGATAAGCCTTATGGCCCTGCAGATACCATCGACGTAGCGATCACCTACGGCGGTGCACCCGAATCGGGCCTGCACTTCGTTCCTTCAAACCCGAGCTCTCCGGAAAAGCCGCAGGCGATCTGGACCCAGGGAGAAGCCGAGGACAACCACCTCTGGCTTCCCTGCTACGACTATCCCAACGATCGTGCCACGACGGAGATGATCATCACCGTCGACCGTCCGCTCAGCGTGGTATCCAACGGCTCCCTGGTCGAGACCAAGGACAACGCCTGCGGCACGAGGACCTTCCACTGGAAGATGGATCAGCCTCATTCAACCTATCTGATCACGCTGGCCGCCTCCGAGTTCGCCGTGTATCACGACCGGGTGGAGAATTTGCCGGTCGAGTACTATGTGACCAAGAACGTCGATGAGGCCACCGCCCGGCGGTTCATGGGCAAGACCCCGAAAATGATCCGCTTCTTCACTGAGAAGACCGGTCAACCTTACGCGTTCTCCAAGTATGCGCAGGTCTGCTTGCCCGAGTTCAGCGGAGGCATGGAAAATACCTCGGCGACTTCCATGAGCGACGAAGCGCTGATAGACGAAATCGAGGTCCTGGAACACAACCAGGATGGACTGGTTGCCCACGAGCTGGCTCACCAGTGGTTTGGCGACCTGTTGACCTGCAAGGACTGGTCGCACCTCTGGCTCAACGAGGGGTTTGCCTCCTATTTCGACCCTCTTTTCACCCAGCATGATCGCGGCGAGGACGAGTTCCGACTGCGCATGGACCGCGAGCTGAAAAAATATCTGGCAAGTGACCGAGGGTACCGTCGGTCGATCGTCGAATCCCGCTATAGCTCCCCAACGCAGCTGTTCGACGGCATGACCTACGCCAAAGGAGGATGCGTCCTGCACATGCTCCACGGCCTGGTGGGCGAGGAGGGCTGGTGGAAAGGCATTCGCGCCTACGTGGCCAAGCACAAGTTCCAGGTCGTGGAGACCGACGATTTCCGCAAGGCCATGGAAAGCGGCTCGGGGAAAGACCTGAAATGGTTCTTCGACCAGTGGCTCTACAAGGCCGGCCACCCCGAGCTGAAGGTCCGCTGGCACTACGAGGACGCCGACAAGACCGTCCGGGTCAAGGTTGAGCAGAGCCAAACAGTCGGCGATGAAACGCCACTCTTTCGCCTGCCCTCGATGCTGGAGCTCACCGAGGCTGTCGGCCAGCGTCGTACTGTCCCGATCGTCATCGATGACGCGTCCTGCGAGTTCGTGATTCCATCGGCCGTCAAGCCGCAGATGGTGCTCGTCGATCCGGAGTGCTGGCTCGTCAAGGAGCTGGATTTCGAGAAATCGACCGAGGAAAACGTCTTCCAGCTCGACCACGCCTCGTGCGTCGTCTGCCGGATCAATGCCGCCAAAGCCCTGGCCAAGCAGGCAGCCCTTGACCACAAGGCGCAAGAGGCCCTGGCGACGGCCTGGAAGCACGAGAAATGCCCTTCAGCCCGGACCGACATGGTGGCCCTGCTGACCGGCCGGACCGAGCCGAGCCTCCGCCATCAAGGCGGCGACTCACGAAGCGATCATCGTGCGACCGGGAACGACGAAGCCTTCCGGCCGGCCCTGATGGAAGCCGCCAAAGATCCCGTCGCTCGGGTCCGCGTGGCCGCTCTGGAAGGACTGGCAAAGCTCGAGCACGATGTCCAGTCCGAGGCCATTTTCCGCGCAGCCTGGGCTAACCCCAATGAAGCCTACGGAGCGCGCAAGACCGCTCTTCAAGCTCTCTACAACTGGAAGGTCAAGGACTCTGAAGAACTCTTGAATAGCGCTTTGAACATGCCGGCCGGCAAGCATCGGCTGGCGGCTTCAGCCCTCGAACACCTGCTGGAACAGCCCGGGCCCAAGGCTCGTGAACTGGTAGCGCTTTATTGCAGGTTCGGCCAGCCCCGGACCCTGCGCTCCGCGGCTCTGAACGCATTCGAGCGTCTGGGCAAGGAAGACCCGGCGCTTCAGGATCTGATCGTCCCGATGATTGACGATCCCGACCACACGATCCGCCGGCGGGCCTGGAGTCTCGCCAGCTCGCTGAAGATGAATCGCGCCCTCCCCGCCCTGGAGGCTCGCTTGCACAAGGAAAGCGGCAGCACCGGCTTCGCCGGCTTTGGGGCTTTTCCCTCCCGGCAATCGCTCGAACAGGCCATCAGCGCTCTGAAGGGCTCGGAGGCCAGCACCGCGACAGCCCCTGCATCCGACCAGGCCAGCTCAATGAGCGAGCTGGAGAAACAAGCCGAGGACCTGGAAAACCGCGCCAAGGAGCTGCGAAAACGTATCGAGGCCATTAAGCCTGAGAAATGAAGGCTATGGCAACTCCTATCACAGATGCATGTCCTGATTCGCTGATCAATCGGCCTATGACGTCTCCACGGCAACTCAGCGTAAGAGATCGCGGAAGGCGCGAAGGACGAACCGGTTCTCCGACCGGCAGCGCGAAGCCACCCGAATGAACTTGCCGGGTTCGAGTCCCTTCTTGTCGTCGCAGGTTCGCGTATAGATGCCTCTGCGCACGAGCAACCGGCAGACGAGATCTTCGGCGGCCATGCCGTTGCGAAGCTCGATGAGAATGAAGTTGGCGTACGTGGGATAAGCGTAAAGGCCCGGCAAGAGGGAAAGAGCCTCGAAGAAGCGTCTGGAATGCCGGATATAGTGCACGCGCTTGCGCTCGTACTCGGCCAGGAACTCGGGCCGTGAGTAGAGGTCGAAAAAGTACTCGGCCAGGCCCGAAGAGTTCCAGAGGTACCCGTTACTGAGAAGCGTCCGGACCCGATCGGCGGCCATCACGGCATAGCCCGCCCGGATTCCCGCGACCCCGAAGTCCTTGGACATGCTCTTGACGACGATCAGGTTAGGGAACCTGTCCACCTCTCCGCTCAAGCTGCGATAGGCAAAGTCATCGCCCTCGCAGGCAAAGTGGATGAAGCTCTCATCGACGATGACGTTGCGAACGTTACGAAGCTCGTTCAGCAGGTGGATGAAAGTCGCGTAGGGAATGTAACCGCCGTCCGGATTGTTGGGGTTGATCAGGACAATCGTATCGGGACGCTCCTGGCGGACCCGGGCGAGATACGCTTCGGGGTCGAAACGGAAATCGTCTTCCCTGGGCAGAAGGTTGTAAACGACCTGCGTGTCGGGCCGGACAAACTCGTGATAGGGCGAGAACGTCGGCAGGTTCACGAGCAGCTTGCCGCCGACAAAATTGTGGAGGATCGCCTGGATGATCTCCACGGCTCCGTTGCCCACGAAAAGGCACTCCGCCGGCATTCCCACGGCCCCGCTGAGCTTCTCCGCGATCACGCGATTCTGCGAGGGATAAAACTCCAGGAGGCTGCGGAGCTTGCCCGTGCGGATGATCTCACGTTGCAAGTATTCGAGGAAAAGATCGGTGGCATAGGGATTCGAGAGAAAGCACGCATCAACTCTCAGCCTCAGTTCGGGAATCATCCGGACCAGCGTCGGAGCACTCGGAGAATGCGATCCCGCCTCTCGCTTCAAGAGCTTGATCCGTTCCGCGAGCACGGAATCGCGGGGACTGAGTGCTCCCCGTGACGCCGCGTGCCGAACCCGCGACTCAAACCATCGCGATGAGGCACCGAAATCGAATTTCCCGTGCTTGTGCTGATCCCGCTCGCTTAGACGCTCGCTGATCACTTGTGCCTCTGCTTCCAAGCTCTTCACTTCAAGGTGCGTATCAATGAGTGTTGTCAGCTCGCGCATCATACCCGGCGGCCGTGCTCCACTCTCAAACGCGCAGTCCAGGCTCGCGGCACCATCGCCGGGATCCGAGCCAACTGAGTAACCAGGGCCTGCTGGCTTTCTTTCAAGAAGCCAAAGGCAAATCGCGATCCGAAATTCTTTTCGGACCTTCATAATTTCCTGGCTAAAATCTTCAGAAAATCTTAGCACATAGTACTTCGGCTGCGTCCTATCGGCAAGTCGTTTGTGTGCCTCGATTGGCAGGAGAAAGGTTGAGGGATTATCTCGTCGGGAGTCGCGGCTTGAGCGTCGAGTCAAACCTGCTGGCTAGAAGTCAGCACACTGCGTAGCCAGGTGTGAACGCTGACCTCAGAAAAGTGGGCGAAATCCCGCAGCCCGAAAATGGCGATCGTTGGTGAATGCGTCGAGGATGCCCCGTCGACGCATCACCACGAAGGACAGGTGGTCAACCAAGCCCGCTTGCCCTGCCTCGTTCCGTCGGTAAGCATCCCAGGCAGCAAGCCAATCATCCTCTGTCGGGAACACGAGCGCGCCCGCTGCTTCTAACGACACGCGCAACGAGTCGACCTCCAGCCGGAATTCGGTTCTTGCCGCAGCGTTCGCGCACTCTGCTAGGACGTAGCTGGTGGTCAACACGGGAGCCCGAGCCGCCCTGAATTCTTGGAACGCTCGCGAAGCTGCCTCATGCCACTGGTCGTCCTCGTCCCAGAGTGCAATCAAACCCACCGTATCCAGAAAGAGCGGATTCACGGCTGATGCTCAT
>JBKQMU010000283.1:0-26476 GCA_052146555.1 Isosphaeraceae bacterium | reverse complement strand
TTGTCACTTCTGAAGCAGCATCCCGACCGCACGAGTCTCGTCATGAAACGTCGCAGTTGTGGTTGGAACGACAACTACCTGCTGAAAGTCGTTGTTGGGACAACGCTTTAGTGTGCGCTGGCCCTGCACCCTCCTTGCACGTGGACCGTACGCTGCGACAACCATGTCGAGGGTGACCTCGGGCAGATTCTCAGCACATGAGTCGTCGATCAGGTTGATGCCGATGAACCGGTAACAATCCATAACGAAGCCGACACAACTGAATTGGCGGTAAAGAGGAGTATCGTTCTCCGCCGGCACCCAATAGATGGCTGGAGAAACTCGATATTGAGCCAGCATGTCGATAGGCGAGATGACAGGCGGGCGTTCTTCTTTGTCAACATCAGCAAGCCAGGTTTCAATTCCCTCGATATCGTCCGCATCGAGGTCTAGCAACCCCACGAGATGGATCGTCGTCCTTCTGCTGTGCTCCGCTGCCGCCGCTGTCGTCCTCGTCCCGGCGACCAAAGGTGGCCCGATGTGCCAGACGAGGACATTGTCTGCGCCGAACAGCAGCACGGTATCTGCCTTGAGAAGCGCAGCATGCTTTACAAACGGCCGTGTGGCATAGTTGCCGACAATGGAGTATTTGCTGCAATCCTGAGCGGTGTCGCTACGAAGGTGAAGGATGGGCAACGGAGGCTATCCTTGTTACCGATTCTGTACTTTCTCCGAAGTTGAGCGTCTCAGCCCAGCTTCGTCAGTTCTGTTTCCAAATTGCGGAGGGCGCCAGAAGCGGCAATCGCCGCATCTTTCGATTGCCAAGAATTGCGAAGAATATTCAGTCTGGTACGTAACTGATGGTTGAGCCAACGCCTATTGAGGCTTGCAGCCAACGTGAGAGCACTTCCAAACCGCGCGTCCCCGATCGCTGCCAGAGCGCAGACGGCGCTCTGCGCAAGAAGGGCATTGTCGCCCCCGCCAAAGATGTCGGGGTCGAGGAACTTTTTCGCCAGCATGTGCGCTCGCTCACCGATCTGTCGCACCGATTCCGGATCGGCCGGTGGGGCCGGTAGGAACAGCTTCTCTACGCACTTGAGCGTAACGGCGCGGGCATCCACCACACCCTCGCGCTCGAGGAAAGGAACGAGCAGGCCCACCTGTGCCGGCGCGAGGAGTGACGATGCTCGCCTGATGGCAGACCAGACGACTTTATCGGCACCGGCCTGGGTACTCTTGCTAAACGAGTGCGCGATTCGCAAGAGAGCATCCTTGACAATCTGTTGGCAATCAGCAGGAAAATGAAGATCCTCCGCGAGGAACACCAACGCGATAACCCAGTCCTCATGGATGCCTTCGCGAGCAAGCTCACTTGCCACGTACTTGATCGTATTTTCTCGATCGGCGCCAAGCAGTTTGGAGATCGCTTCCAAGCGGTGTGGAACGCTGACCACTTCATCATGAACCAGAGCCCACAGGTCCGAAATAGAAACCCCCTCCTTGCGATCCGTCAACGTCGCGTCCGACATTCCTGCCGAAGGCGGTTCGTTAATCCCGCCCGATTGAGCGTCGGAGATTAGGCGTACGGTTCCCGTGAATTGGTCACCAAGTCTAGTAAACACTCTGACGGCGTATTGCTCCGCTTCGCCTTCGTCTTTGTCGATGCACCCGTAGACCACGCGCGCGGTCGAACTTCTCCCCAATTCCTTTGAAAATCGGTAGTTGAGGAAATCCAGGAGTGCTTGGATGGCTTTTTGCTGCTGTCGTTCCGTCATTGTTGGCATTATTCAATCCCCCTTCTTGACCATCGTCACCGGAGGGATGGGAAGTTCTTTCTCCGCGAGGAGGGCTCGGAGCCGGTCCAGCTTCTTCACAGCCGCCTCGCTTTTTTTCGCCAATTCTCCAACCTCGGCCTGCGTGAGGATCGTCTCCATCGCGACGGGGAGTCCATCAGCGCCAATGCAGACGATCCTGAGTATCGTGTAAGGGATGACTCCCTCGACAGATTCTCGTTCGTTATCGAAGACGGGTCGCAGGTCGCAGATGATCTCCACATTCTCCAGCCGAAGGCCGGTCGCTTCAGAAAGGCGTTGCGCCTTGGCCTGCCGATTTAACCCCGGGTAGGGTTTAATGATGATCGACATTCGCCGCTTGAGTTCGTCGAACTCGGCCAGTGACAGGAGTGGGTTCTCCCGTTGCTCCGGTGCCTGGATCGCCTCCGCCATCCGATCGAACAAACCTGGGAGCCCGAATTTCGTATGACGCAGGAACTCGTCCATCTGGGAGATCAGCCGGTACACCCGAACTGCATGATCCTCATCCGGCACGAAGGACTTGACAATCTTTCTCAGCGTGGGCTTGTCCAAAAAACCATCGAAGGACGTCAGCTCTTGCGCAAGCGAGCCGAGCTGGTCAAGCTGGAGCTCCAGCAAGACCTTGGCGTCGGCGATCAACTCGGGAGGAATGCCTCGCCCCATCACTCCGGGGAACGCACCCCTCATGTAAAAGACTGTTTCTGCCATTAATTCAGTCCTTGCGTGCAGTCAGAGTGCCCTCACGCAACCTGGCCGCATAGCGCTCTCGGTAGCCAATGGGCAAAGCGGACAGAGGCAACCAACAAAGGAGTAGAGACCGGCTGGGCACATCATGCCGCCCTCCGGCTTGATCCAGGGAGCCCGAAGACACCCACAAAACTCGGTGCACTCGGCCGCGCCAGTTACTGCTCATTCTAATGCGCGGGTACTCGCGTTACTCATTGTCTCGCGGGGGCTCTGTCGCTGCAGAGGTCGCTAACACAGTCGCTAAACCTATACTAGGACAGGCTATCGGTATAAGCTGGGGGTCTATCTCAAGTCAAGGTATTTCTGGCAGGAGGCTGAGCCCTGCTCGTCGGGCTTGCGGCGATTCTCAAGCCCGGACCGCGACGTCGGAGACTCGTTTATGCGCGTCGTTCACATCGACCAACGCGAATCCGCCCCCACAGTTGCTTACTTATCCAGATCGAGCCTCGCCAGCAGGCTGGATCGGGTCACGACGGTAACCGAGCTGAGCGACATGGCCAGGGCGGCGATCATTGGTCCGAACCGGCCGAAGAGCCCCATCGCTGCGAGTGGAATCCCCACGACGTTGTAAGCAAACGCCCAGAAGAGGTTCTGGCGGATGGCCGTGAGCGTGGCCTGGCCCAGCCGCAGCGCCCGAGGCACAGCCGCGAGGTCACCGGTGGAAATGACGATGTCGGCAACCGCCTTGGCCAGGTCGGTTCCCGACCCCAGCGCCATGCCCACGTCGGCCGCGGAAAGCGCTGGGGCATCGTTGAGGCCATCGCCCACCATGGCCACGCGCTGGCCCGCCTTTCGCTCCCGCAGCTCCTGCACCGCGGCCGCCTTGGCATCGGGAAGGACGCGAGCGCGGATGTCCGCGGGTGCGAGCCCCAACTCTCGTCCAATGGCCAGGGCGGTTTTCTCGTTGTCGCCGGTGAGCAGGACGACTTCCTTGCCCATCCGCCGCAGGGTGGTTACGACGGCAGAGGCGCCCGGCTTGAGCGTGTCGGCCAGGCCGATGGCACCTGCAAGCCGGCCGTCGATGGCGACCTGGAGAACCGTCCGCGCCTGGCTTTCCCATGATTCCGCGATTCCGGCGAGAGCAGACGGATCGACGCCGGCCGCTTCGAGATAGCTTTCCGAACCGACCAGAACGAGACGGCCGTCGACCCTGGCTTTCACCCCTTGACCGCGCACAGCCTGAAACTCGACCACCTCGTGGCCACCTGCCCAAAACGGCTCAAGCGCGCGGGCCAGCGGATGCTCGCTACCCGATTCGGCGGCCGCGGCGATCTCCAGCAAGCTTTTCCGCTCCCAACCCTCGACCGTCGCGACGTCAACCACCGCTGGCTTGCCCTGGGTGAGCGTACCGGTCTTGTCGAAGACGACGGTGCCGATTCTGTCCATCCGCTCGAAGGCCGACGCCTCGCGAACGAAGAGTCCAGCGCGGGCGCCCCGGCTGGTCGCCACGGCCACGGCCATCGGCGTGGCTAGCCCCAGTGCGCAGGGGCACGCGATGATCAGCACGGCCGCCGCGCACAGGATTCCCTGGCTCCAGTTCCCCGCCAACAACCCCCACAAGAGCATTGTCGCCAGGGCAACCGCGAGCACGGCCGGCACGAAGTATGCTGAGATCCGGTCCGCCAGCCGCTGGACGCCCGCCTTTGAGCCCTGCGCCTCAAGCACCAGGCGTACCATCTGCTCGAGTGCACTTTCCTTGCCCAGCCGCCTGGCTTCGATGAGAAGCGTGCCGTCGACGTTGCGCGTTCCCCCGATCGCCCGGTCGCCGGGATGCTTCTCAACCGGCATCGACTCGCCCGTGAGCATCGATTCATCGACACTCGAGTTGCCCTCAATGACGTCTCCGTCCACCGGAATGGTTTCCCCCGGGCGGACACGGACGCGATCGCCCGCGTGAACCTCGGCCAGCGGCACCTGCACCTCTTGCCCATCACGCACCCGCCGGGCCGTCGCCGGAGCCAGATCCAGCAGCCGCTCGATCGCCTCGCCGGCCACGCCCCGAGACCGAGCCTCGAGAAACTTGCCCAGCGTGATGAGCGTCAAGATGATGCCCGCGTCCATGAAAAAATGGGCCTGGTGCGGATGACCCAGCACCAGATGTGCTGCGCTATAGAGGAAGGCCGTGCTCGTCCCCAGCGCAATGAGCGTATCCATGTTCGATGATCGCTGGAGTAGCCGCTGCCAGGCACCGCGAATGTAAGGACCGCCGAGATAAACCTGGAGCACGGCCGCCAGGCCGAACATGCACCAGCCGACCCAGGGTGCCGATTCGAGCTCCGGCACGAACATCGAGACCAGGCCCAGAACCAGGAGCGGAAGAGCGACGGTGCAGCCGACGAGAAGCCGTTTCCGCCAGTAGCTCACATGCTCTGCTCGCTCGCGACGCATCTGGCCGGCCGCCTGGGCACCGAATGAGAGAGCCTCACGACGGGCCGAATAACCAGCCTTCGCGACCGAAGCTTCGAGCACTCGGGGATCAACCCGAGCCGGATCAACGACGACACTGGCCCGCTCAGTCGCCAAGTTGACCCGCGCCTCGCGCACACCGGGAACACTGGAGAGCGCCTGCTCAACTCGCGCCACGCAACTGGCGCAGTGCATTCCGCTGATGGCGAGCTGCCATTCCTCGGACGACTTGGCTGACACGGCCGGTTCGGCAGGATGCTGTTGCCTAGCATCCGTACCGGGGACATTCGTCTTCAAAACAGGCAAGCTGCCGATTGAGACCAAAGACGGCACGCTATGCGCCGGAACGCTAGACGGCACGCCATGCGCCGGAACGCTAGACGGCACACCATGCGCCGGAACGCTTTGCGGGCAGTTCGTCTCGGGAACCGAGTAGCCCGCGGCCTCCACGGCCTGCCGCAACATCGCGGCATTGGCGCGGTCCGGGTCGATCGTCACCAGGGCGCTGGAGCTGGGCAAGTCCACCAGGGCCGCCTCGACGCCCGGAACGGCCTCGAGCGCCTGGCTGACCGCTTGCTGGCAATGCCCGCACCGCATTCCAGCGATCGGGATCCGCAGTTCCTGGGTCACCGCGGCCATGAGAACTCCCCTCCGTTTTCCGCTTGCGTCATCAGCCTCTCCATTATACGCGTGCACGGAGAGCAAACTCCGCCAAGCGACCACAGGCAAAATAGAGAAAATAAAAGCTCCCTGGGGACATAGAGAAAGATCCTGGGCATAATCGTGATGAGGAACCTTTCGCTTCGATCGACGACGAACTGGTTGCATCGTCGATCGCAAACTCCTGTGATCGCTTCTCCTGGATGAAGGTTCATGACATGACCGAGCGGATGAACAGAAGGCTGAGACCCTGTCCTGAGCCACTGGAGTCGAGAACGCTGGCCACGCTGGTGTTCGTGCTCAACGGCAACGCGTACGCTGGGGCTTCGCCCAGTATACAGACGCGGGTTGCCGCCGCCGACCTCGCGAGGCGCGGTGATCGAGCCATTCAGATAAGCTACCCGGATATGAACAGCGTGGGAGCATTCGACCAACTTGCCGGGCAGATCCGGCAAATCAGCAGGGGAAAGCCGATCGGGCTGATTGGTTTCAGCGCGGGGGGGACTCTGGCCTTGCGGCTGTCGCAGTTTTCCTCACTCAAGGTGAAATCGGTGCTCGACTTCTACGGTCCGCCCGACCTGGCGAACTGGCTCAGTCAGCATCGCGGCGACTTTCATGCCCGGCACGTGTTATCGAACATTAACAGCAATCAAAAGTTCGTTAATGCCATGAGCGGGCCAGGCACAACAACCGCATACATCGTCTCCGCCTTCGGCACTACGGACACGACCGTTTCTGCCGCCCCGAGTGCCGCGAGTCTTCAGCGAGACTTTCCCAGCGCTAAGGTATATTACTATGGCGGACCTCATGGCGTCACGATCCGCGCGTGTTATGCGGCCTACCAAGATTTCTTGAATCATCTCTAGCCTAAGCAAGTCTTTACCCGCGCTCTTTTCATCAGGCGAGCGGCTCATGCGATGCGGTACGTGATCGAGGCCACGACCGACGCAGCAGCTCTCTTGCTCTTCGATCCCGCGGCCCTTCCGGCGGACTTCGAGCAGCAATTCCAAAACGACGCCAGTGGCGCGCTCGCTCAACTGCATCGCCGGGGACTTGCCTGCTGGATACCCGTGGCGGCCGACGGCTCATACCTGCTGCACGTCTATCTCGACGAGCCGATCCCGCAGCCGCTTCGGCCATGCCTGCGCGAGCCGCTCCCGATCGCGAACTTCCCTGTTCCCTCCGGCTGGCTGCACTTCACCGGAGCGGAATGTGCCTTCCGCGACGACGATAGCATTCTGGCCCAGAACCCGCGTATGGGCGGGTCCGCAGTGATTGCGCCGGGGACGTACCGGCTGACACTCTTTCGCACCTTGTATCCCACCGGTCACGTCGGCCGTCATTTCCGCGCGTCGGTGACACGCCCGGACTATGTGCTCTGGGCGAGCATGTACGTTCTTGTGCCTTTGGCCGTCGCCGCCTGGATCGGCCTGGTCGTGATCTTCTTCACGAATGTCCGCGTTCCCTTTCCAAGCTTCCTGGCGCCACTGCTTTTGGCTATCTTCTCCCTACCCATTCTCGTTCGTCGGCTGCCCGCCTACAAGTCTATCCGGGAACGATACGCAAGCGTGGAGCGGCAATTCCCCGCGCTGGTCGGGCAGCTCGAATCGGCCGCGTCGATCGGGTATCTTGACGATTGGCCGTGAAATCAAGGAAGTCCGATCTGGCACATCGTGTTGCCGTGACGCAATTTGACAGACAACGATCAGCGCGTACTATTGATTTCTTGGTCGGATGTGTAACGAATCGGTTCTCACCCAGGGGTCGAAGAGAGCGGCGAGTGCTAGATTTTGAGTTCCTCATACCGAAGCGCCCTGTCTCGCTGCAAGCCAACAGGAAGAGTCTCCAGGCCTGGAAAGCTTTCGTACGCGGAGAGGCGGCAAAGGTATGGAAGACCCGCACCGTCGAGAACGGCGACCCGCATCTCATGCTTGTGTATCTCTGTGATGAATCACCACCCGACACCGACAACATCGTGAAACCGATCCAAGACGCTTTAGTGGGGTTAGTATTCACGGACGATTCTCAGGTCGCTGATGTTGAAGGTCACCGAAGATTTCTGTCCGCGACATTCGAAGTAGCGCGCCTCCCGTCGCTCGTACTGATCGGGATATTGAGTCAACAAGAGTGTGTCTATGTCAAGGTGAGTGATTCGATGCCACTGGAGGAGTATCTGTGACAGAATCCATGCTGCTACGCGAGCTCGCCGAGCGGTACCGGCGTGATGGCTACGAGGTGGTATTGGAGCCGGGTCCAGGCGACATGCCGTTCGACCTTGGAGGATACCGTCCGGATCTCTTGGTTCGGAAAGAACACACTGGATATCTTATAGAAGTGAAGACCAGAGCAGATGATATATCTGTTGATCAGTTACGTTCAGTAGCCGAAAAGGTGAAGGACCACCGCGGATGGCGATTCTTGCTCGCGTCGGCTCAAGATGTCGTGAAAGAAGGCCTGCCCGGCGAGGATGAGGAGTCCATCACATGGGATGGCATTGCGGAGCAAGTCGACCATGCTCTGCGGCTGAAGGACGCTGGTGAGGAGATGGCGGCATACCTCATCCTCTGGATAGCGCTTGAGCGCCTCTTGCGTGTTCAGGCGCGGCACGTATCGCTGCCCGTGGATCGGCTTGCGCCTTCCATACTGATTCGGCAGCTTTATTCGCAAGGCGAGCTTACCATGAGCCAGTTCGACACCGCACTCCAGTGCCTGGAAACGCGCAATCGCGCCGTACATGGTTTCAACACCCCCGACCTGGCGGATTCCATCGATCGGCTTTCGGCCTTAGTGCGTCAGCTTTGGGAGGAGTGGTCCGCGTCCAGCGCAGCGACTTAGTATTTCGTGGAAGCCGCAGTGTCGTTGAATCGTTCTCAAACTCGCAAGATCCGAATCGACCGGTACATCGCACGCTCATCTCCCGCGCCTGTCTTGAAGGCTCCGAATCGTCTCCACGCTCAGGTCGAGGTCGAACCTCGAGAAGAAATCCCTGGTCGCTAAGGCAGCCAGATCACGCGGACGGGCTATAAGCTCCGTTCGAGAACCCTGCCACGGATAGTTCCAAGCCGGCTGACCGATCGTGAAAATGCGGTCATCTGGGTTGTAAGTACTCAGCGTGACGAGGCGACGGTTTTGGAGACCCTCCATGGTTGTTTCCACGAACATTTCCACATCGCCCGCCGGGGTCATGGACAGTCGCGCTGCAAACTCGAAGATCTCCAGAAGACTGTCGATCGTGTTTAGGAAATAGGCGCGCCGTCCTGGGGCCAATTCGGGGTCGGGGTGGTAAAAAGGAGACAGCTCTCTCCCTTCCGCGACAAGCGGAAAATAGTGGACGAACTGTCCGCTTTGATACAGCCGCCATACCTGAAGCTGCTCCTGTTCTTCAATGTCCTGTTCAATCCAGTCGGCTCCTTTGAGCGTTTCCTGATCGCGTTCAACAACAGGATAATCCCAGGTGTGGAGTCGAACCGCGTTCTGCTCGACGATCCGGAAAAGTTCCGCGTATTCGACCCGATCCTTCCGGAACGTGATTGGGCGGATGACGACCCGCCAGTGACCGCGCTCGCGGATCTTGCTGAGAACCGTTTGCTCCTGGACAACACTCATTCCATTTCCTCGAGCTGCTTCTGGAATTTCGACTCATCCGACTCCGAAGAAGCCGGCTGTACCGAGCGGAAAAGTCCAACCCGTTCGGCCCTTGCCAGGAACTTTATCACGCCCTTCTCGATGGCCAGGTCGAGTAGCTCACGCATCTCTTCCTCTGAAGGAATCTCCGAGGTTTCCGGCTTGTGTCGGGCTCGGACATAGCAAGCCCCCCGGCGCAGGACTGGAGGACCTTTTCCGCCTGCGTGGAATTCCTTCTTGCAAAGAACCGGAAGCTCCTCGAACTCGTGGACGCGGATGACGACGATCGTGTTCGACCGGAAAACGAGTTTCTGGAGATCGAAGCTCACCGACGGGCTGGCGTATTGATTGACTTGCTCGGAAACCGCGTCAAAGTCGAGCCACAAGTCGGCCTCCTCGTGAGCCCTACTGTCTGAAGCGAGTCGGATTCGACGCCCAAGATGACGAATCCTCTGTCACGGCGATTGGCCATTCCGAGAATTGCCCTGATCACGGCTGCCGCATACGCCGTGGCATTTCGGCTTCCCGGCCCCTTAAACTCAATCCCGTATGTCTCATGCCCCTGCGCCAGTATGATTTCCAGCTCTTGTTCCGTCACGCCAAAACCCCAGTGCAGACGGCGGCGTCGGCAGTGAATTATCGAGCTTTCCTCATCCCAAGGTCAACGAGATCTCTCGCGTTCGTCTCGCGATCGACGGAGAGGGTGATCTGGCGGAATCCCTCCTGGACGACCTGGCTAGCAGGGGATACCGGCACTTGCCGCTGCCAGCGGAGCGTCAGGAATCAGAGGCTTGCCAGGGTGGGGACGACCGATCGTAGATAGCCCAGCGAGCTGGCCAGCCAGTCGAGGTCGCGGTTGGCCCAGGGGATGGTCTCGACGGCCTCGGGGCGTTGGAGCGTGCCCTGGGCATAGCGTCCCTCGCAGAGTGCGGCCAGTCGGACCACCGAAGCCAGCGACTCGGGCAAGAGCCCCGGGAAGTAGGCAAGCCACTTGCGGTCGAAGATGGGCAAGTCATAGATTCTGGGGTGCAGCTCGATGGTCAAATTCAGGCCCGGTTGAGACTGAATCAAGGGAGCCAACAGGTCGGGCAAGGGAAGGATGCCCGAGCCGACCGGCCGCGCCTGCCAGCAGAGACCACGCGGCGTGAATGCCAGAGTGGCATCCTTGATGTGAGTGGAGAGGACCCAGGGGGCGAGTTCAGTTGTCGCGGCGACCGGGTCGTCCAGGCGCATGAGTAAATTGCCAGTGTCCAGCGTGACACCAAATGCACGCGCATCGAGCCGGCCCAGCAGGTCCAAGAGCTCGAAGGCCGTGAGGTCGGCGTGGGTCTCGATCGCTAGCTTGAGGTTCAAGTCGAGAAGCCGCGGACAGAGCAGATTCAAAACTTCCCGCGTCGCTTCCACCTGTGCTTTCCAGGGAACGTCGGAACGGAACCGATCGTGGCGGTCGCCCACGAAAACCCGTGCATGGCTACACCCAAGTGCGGCAACGGCTTCGAGCTCACGCCCCAGGGCGCTGGCGTGCTCGGCCGCCGAGACGTTCTGGCCACGCTCGCGGGCGGCGCGCACGGGGTTGGGTGAGGTCATGCCGACCTCAAGATAGAGCCCCCGCTCGGAGGCGATGCGGCGAAAAGCGGCTAAGCGGTCGCTATCAAGATCCCGGTCGATCTCGGCGGGCTCGAGGAACTGCACTCCGTCCATCTTGTGAGCGGTGGCAAACTCGAGGATCTGCTCGGGCGACAGGCCGCGATGGGAAATCGTGTAATGGTCAAACCCGATGCGGGCTGGCATCCAGACCCTCCCGAAGCGGTCCCGAGACCGCCTTCACCTCATCCCAACAAACTCTTCACCACGGCCATCTCGACAGACGGTTTCGATCCATCAGCGCGAGCACATCATGTCTTATTTGGCGAAACGAGCAAGTCTCGGGCATCAGACCTCGTGGCCGGGGGCAATCCTGTCGGGTCTGATGAGCCCCCATCTGTCGGGTCTTGATGAGCCCACAAGAGTCTCTCACTTCGTGCACGCCAACGCAACCTTCGAGTGCAACCTTGGCCAATGAGGTCAATCACTCGCCTCCGCCGCGGTCGAAAGCCGAGGCTGCGGGGCGACCTCACAGAGCGCAAAGACCGCGCACTGGCGCGCTTCGATCGAGATATTTCTTGCGGAAAAAATTCAGGAGTGGGTTGACGCAAACCGGAAAAGGTCGTATTTATGACGTTGTCAGCAGGGGATGCAACGGTTTATAGCATCCCGGTCCAGGTTAGACATTCAAACACCTGTTGATTTTATACCCTTGATTATGTTATTACTGGCCTACCGCGTTTTGGTAGGCTGAATTATCCACCAAAAACTAAGGCTTGATTCCTGGCAGCATGGATGCACTCGTCAGGTTCAGCTTTTTCGAAGAGAGGATGATCACGGCTCGTGCCGCGCTTCGACCTCGTGACTGGCCGCAGGTCCGTGTTCCGACTTCGCATGGAATCGCGATTCGACGGGGCCAAGGCCAGCCAATTAAGGCGTTTTTTGGAGGGGGCTTCGGCCCCCTTTTTTGTTGCGCTCGCGCCCCGCGCGTTTGAGGGCAAGGAGCGCGAAACGCGCGCAGGCGGAATGGTGCTCTGGGGCATCCGGATTAGGGGATCACCCGGTCGCGAAAGGGGGCTTCGACGAAGTCACGCAGCATGACCGAGTCGGGCACAGCGTCCCTGGAAAAGAAGGGGTTATGAGCCGGGACGCTGGGCGGAGTGCCGGGGATGGCTTCCGGGTCCCGGTTGCCCAGGCGAATATCCACGCGCTCCAGGATCGAGCGCGACAGGGGTTCGTCACCGAACCGGCCGATCCTGACGGCAACCTGGCTGGTCCCTGCGTAGGCGCGGATGGTTGCCGCAACGCGCCGGTTGTCCTTTGTTCTTGCCTCGACACGCAAGACCGTTCCATCGCGAGCGTGCTGTATGGGCCTAAGCTCTAGGTCGCCCAGCGCCTGGTCGAGGGCCGCGATCACCTCCTGGGGAGGCGCCGCGAAGAGCTGTGTCCCACGTCCAGCCGAGAACGAGAATTCCGAGAAGGCCCCGTCCGGAAACGCTGCATGTGGAACCGTGGCGCAGCCTGCCGCAAGCAGGCACACGCCCAGCGCAGTCACCCATGCGCAGCGATGCAAGCGATCTCCTCCCCGCCAGGAATCGTAGCGGTGCGAGCCCCGTGGATTTCGTCAGCTCCATCCGGCGGCGAGGCTAACCCCCGGTCAAATTCCGGTCAAGACCGGACGCCCACGCCACTCTCTTCAACCGTCGTTCAAGCTCTTGGTCAAGAACTGAGAGGGATCCAGAGTCCACAAGCAGAACCGCCAAGTCACTGATCGAACGTCTGCAACCGGAGTACACCGCCGGTCCACCGAAAAACGAGGACGCATGACCCGGCGCCGCATTCGAGCATGGCATCGGAGGGTGACCCGGACGCCGACTCATGCCTGCGTGCACAAAAGCGAGGTGAGGTGACCGGGAACGAGGTGAGGTGACCGGGGACTTGGTCGTTGCGGGACCCGAGCCAAGGGAATGACGAGGGGGGATTCTGTGCGTGCTATTCGCGGCTTTATCGCCAAGGGCAAGGGCAGAAAGAGGCTAACCTGACGTCTGCCCACAGCAGACGTTACTGGGCAATAGCCTCAAGTCAGCAAAGTAGGGAATTCTCATGGTTGACAATTCGATGAGGTCTATAGCCCGAGTGACAGAAAGTTCTCATGTCAGGTGAGGCAGAACACAGGTCACTCTCAACTTCCGCTCAGAGCATTGTGCACGGTGCTGAAGGTGCCACTAACGTCTTTGCCCAACGAAGTGACGATCGTGATTGCACCAACAAGAATCAGCGCGAGCATAACCGCGTACTCAACCGCGGTGGGGCCATCCTCGCAGGCCAAGAAACGCACAATCGCGGAATGAATGTGGGACACGATTCCTGATCTCCAAGCGCTGCCCGAAAGAAACTCGCCAGAAACGCTCTCCGGTAGAAGCCTAGGCCCTTTTCGAGAGGTCGATAGCTGAGCGTCGGTGTTTTTTTCAACAGTACAGTCACGCTAAGACAAATGGGACTCAAACACAGTGCATCGTTTCGATCCAGACCCGAAGATAAGGTTCCCGACTTGATCGTGTCACTGTAGTACCCAGAAGCCGATGGTGACGCCCATCGCCCCGACCGGTCGCTTTTTTGGACCCTGCCTTGACTCTCCTGAGATCTTGAAGTACAGCGCGAAGGCGCCTGCCAAGAGCGAGACCTACGACAGCGTTGATCCGCCTCTGATGCTCTGGGTTCCGAATGGGCGCACAGCCGATCTTTTGACCAGACGGCAAGGTTCCGCATGATCGACTCAAGAGGATGCTTCTTGGGGCGCGGATCTTCGGCGATGGGGAACCGTCCGCTGCCGCCATGACTGCGGAGACGCGGCTAGCGATTGGGAAATGCGAACCGAGTGCCCAGGCCCCCGGAATTGACGGGTTCCTCCTCGGTCGACGCGAGGCTGTTCATCAACCCCGACAACCTGCCCAATGTCGAGGGTCCCCGCGGGCGGGGAAAAAGCAAGCCATCGAATAGCAGTCCCGGGCAACAACTGGGATCGGCCGATGAGAACGAGAGCAAGGACACCAAGCTTGGTCCGGAAAAGCCTCGATTCGGGGCCGTGCTCGCCAGGCCGGGCAGCGACTGGCTCAATCGTTTTTCGGGCGTTGGAAGGCAAAGGGCTAAACTCCTCAGAGCACTCGCGGGGTCGAGCGGCAGCCTGCATGCTCGCGAACAGGCAGGCAATCGCCCAACCGTTTCGAGGTGCCTCAGGCACCATCGCACATCAAGTGGGTCGCCCAGAAGCCCCCTCTCGAGTTCTGAAGTCCACGTGCTGCCGCGATCGCTCAGTAATAATTCGGCGCACGCTAGCCGCGGCGTGCAATCCAGGAAGACAACGAACGCGGCCACAAGAATCTTTCGCATAGGATCGTCATCTCATCACAAGGCGGGTACGGACCGCAAAAGGCTCGCGAACCCCTCTGAACTCATTCGTTTCGTAACCGAGATCCAGTGAATTCAGGGTTTCATGGCCTTTCACAGAGAATCGCGATCGTGACGAAGCCATGACTTCATGGTGGCGTGAGGGCTCGTGATCACTTCACGAGAAGACCGTGAGCATGCCGCTATCTGACTTGAATCGAGTCGCAGCCAGCGTGCCAATCTTGCGCAACCTCACTTTGGTTGCGCGCATTTTTCTAGCGCCTTGCGCGATGGCCAGGCCAATGGAGGGGGCCGTGCCGTCGGGGTAACCCGTCCGGCACGGAGAGTCAGAAATGGAAAGGATTATTGCTGGTCGATCCAGTTCATGCCGCTGGACCATTGCGGAGGGGACCGATCGACCCTCGGTGCGTAATAGTAATTACGCTGGGTCGGATAGACGACTGGCGAGATCGCAGGAAGATTAGGCGTTGAAGACGAGGTCGCTGGTGCTGCGTAGATCCTTCCGTCATAACCCCGGCTGTAAGAAAGAATAGGGGCGGAGGTCGAGCGCAGCGGAGAGAGTGGTCCGTAGACCGACATCGACTGATCGCCGTAAATTCCCAGTGGCGAGTACCCGCCGCCCAAGGGCCAGTTCCCTCGGACCATCATGTAAGGCGTGGGCTCGAAAGTGCCAAGCGGTCCAGGCCCAGGGCTACAGCAGACCGGGCGGGCGACGACCACCGTCCGCCGGGTCTGGGGCGGCTCGAAATCGTCACCAGCGGCAGCCTCTTGGCAACCGGCTCCCGCGAAAGTTATGAGACAGCTTAGACTTAGGATCAGGGCCAGGCCGCTGGTCAAACCAGAGTGATTCATGGAAGACCTCAAGGATGCGAGACCGGCTGCGAAACGAGGGAATCAACGTCTCGGAAGATCACGCGAAAATCTTGAGAAAATCTACCCGATGAATCTCGCCTGAGTGCGAATTTTTCGGCTTCAGGACAGGCTCTTGGCCTTGACGACCAACTGATGCAAATCGTCAAGGATCCGCGCGAAGCCCGCTCCCAGTGGGGAATGAAGCAGTTCGTGCAGCTTGGACATGAGCTCCCCTTCGCGCACCAGGAGCATGTCGAAAGCGTTGACCGGCCTGCGTTGGGGATCGATTCCCAGCCGCGGCTCGTCGTTGCGATTCTCGCCGAGCCCCGGAAAATGCGGGAGCGCGGTGGCGTGAGAGTGGGCCGCCGCGAAGGAAAGCGGTCCGCCTTCCTCCGGCATCCAGCTTCCGAAGTCGCGTAACCGCGAATTCGCCAGACCATGGTCACCGTTACCATTGTTCTGGGGGTGGGGAGCAGCCTCGGCGTGTCCGAGCAAGTCGTCCATCGACACGTCGAGGGCCACGGCAATTCGCCTCAGGGTACCGGCACGAGGCAGACCGGTCTTACCGCTTTCGATTTGATAGAGTGCCGTCCGAGAGATTTCGGCCCGGCCAGCGAGCTCGTCAGGACCCCAGCCTTTGGAGTAGCGGAAGTCGCGGACGCGTTGGGCAAGGGAGATCATTGGTTAACCCTCTTCATTCAGTTTGAGATCGTGGCACCGAAATTCGGTCTTGTCGTGACCGAATCGGAAAGGCAATGTCGGGCCGTACGCCGTCGTTCATGCCATCTCAAAAAAGCGTGTTGCCTTCGATCAAAAATTTACGAAACCTTAGAATGAACGTCAAGGCGCCGGATCAAGAAAAATAAAGCGTGCTGCAGACCGCCTTCTCGACCTTGCAGCGCCCGGGGGTCTCACGCGGCATGGGAAAATGCATTCACCACTCCACACTTAATAAAATGCCGCTCGCAACTCGGCAAGCGGTAGCTTCCGGAGAAAATCGCCAGCGGTCTGGACAGGGTCTGTCGTTGCGGCTGACCCTCTCCTTTGGGCAACTTTCTCATCTTTCACGCGATCGGCGGCCGCTTCAAAGTCGCCTTGGAGGAGATTGATAAGCGCGTGACCAACGAGCCCGAGAAGAGACAGGATCGCGGGCAGATTAGCCTCAAAGTCCATTTGGCCCGCCGGTCCTCCGCTTGAGGGTGTGGGGCCGGATGGCTGTCGAATCGGATAAGTAAGGCCGCCAACTTTTTATGGCCCATGTGGGTGTGACGTGAAGCGCACCGAAAGGTTATGTTCGACCTTGCGTCTTTTTTCAGTCCCGCAAAGCTATGTTCCTCTGTTGCGAACTGCTCGACCTACTGATTCTTGACCGTTTCACGCCGATGACGCTTTTTATTTCGACGTCATGGGGCCTGGTCCCGCTCACCCGCCGGAAGCCCGGTTTTCGAGTTCCCTCAGAATCCCAACGAGCAGCGAGGGATCTTGCTTCTCGATCAGGTGGGCAATGCGTGATTCAGGGAAATCAAGCTTTCGCAGGCTCTCCGCGACGCGCTTCCAGAGTGTGAGCTTCTTCTTCCCTTCTGCCAGGTACAGCTCGGTGGCCAGCTCCGAGAGCTGTTGGTGCTTGATAGCATCGAAGTTCTTGTAGTAACGATTGATAATCTTTTTTTGATAGGGCGTGTAGTCAGCCATGAGCTCATACCGGTGGGTGGGTGTGGTTCTCTCGGAGCATCCTACAACCGAGGAGGCAGCGTCACTAGTTGAGGGCCGGGAGGGGTCTTCTCGATGGCCAGGGACGCTCCGGCCGGCCACCGTTTCGCTTGTGTACTCGGCCCAGCCCTTTTCCAGCATACCCGAGGAGCCGGTCCACGAAATGAAAAGGCCGCGTGTGGCCGGACTCCACGGCACACGCGGTCTTGCATTCGTAACCAAACAGGCTTGGTAAGACTCCAGGGAACGTGATTTTTCGCGGACCAATCAGCGGGCTCCCCCCGCGGTCTTTGCCCTCGTTCCGGCCGGGCCGGACAAGTCAGCCTGACTCAGGTAGTTTTTCAGGCTATGGTGAATCTTGCCGGTGAGTGTGGCTGCCGGCTGAGCGAGCGGAACGACGGTTCTGGGGGTGGCTACAGGAGTCGTCGTGCCCGAGCCGGAAACCTGGGCATGGTAGTCGACCCGTAGCGACTGAGCTGCAGACGGCGAGGCCAGGTCAACTGCCACCCTCTGTGGAAGGGAGGCCGTGGTGTTGCCCAGCGTGACCGCCGCCGCCTGAGTTCGTTCGAGCCGGCCAAGTCCGGGGTATGTAGTGCCTTTGTCCAATAAGAAATGGAGTCGCCCCGGAACCTTCGCCGAGAACGGGATGTTGAGGACCTGCTTCGATGAGGTGATCTGCATGCCGCTGAAGGTCTGGGCCGTAAACGTCGCGGTCGTGTAACCGGCAGGCAGATTGATGTCGGACCCGACGAACACGTAGACGGCGTTCAAGAACTCGTCGTGCGGGAAGTGGCGGGTGAAGTGGGCAATCGGCTTGGCCCCGTTGAGCTCGACCGTGGCTGGATTGATCGTCGTCACGTCGAAGCCTGAGGTCCCCTCCACGTAAACTCGCACCAGGTCACGATGGCTTGTATCGATGACACGGTGCTCGTGCGGATTGATCAGGATCCCGGGAGAGCATGTCGGGGTAGGGACGGTCGCAGCACTGATGAGGACAGGCTGTGAGGGAATGAAGGCCTTGCTGGTAGTGGCATCCTGGTCGGACCCGGCGAACCCGCCAACGTTGATGACCGTACTGGGCATAAGCGCCTGGCCGGTTATATCCTGGTAGAGTTGTGAGAAATGGGAGATCGAGAACTCTAGGTTAGGGTGGGCGGGGTCGTTCACGGTGTAGACGTTGCCCTGGAACTGGGGCAGTAGGGTTGCCCCCACCGATGTTTGGGGCAGGCCGGGGTCGAAGGGCTCATAGACCTGATAGGACTTCGGGGCTGGGCCGCTCGGAGGAGTGAACGGAGCGACGGAGTTGAATCCCGCGGAGACCTGGGCGGTCGCTCCCGGCGTCGTGAAGTTCAGGAACACGCCCATGTTCTTGGTGCCGCCCCAGTCAGGCGGGTCCACGAAGAATGGATCGACGGCCGTGACGGCGGGGTTGACAGTACCTGTGTTTCCGTTATTGTCTGAGTCGCCCGCCAGAACCTCGCCCGGATGGTTCAGGCTTTGTGGTTGATTAATGCCAAAACTCAGGGTGTCGTCGCTGGCGGTATAACTCACCCGGATATCCTGGATGGCGAATCCGGAAACCTTGATCAGGTTTTTCAGCGCCTGGCCTTGGGCACTATTGGCCCATGCAGGTTCCGAGGTGAGAGGATTGGTGAAATCCGGAGAGATGATCACAACGCCTGGCACCTGCGTAGCGGGAAAATCGGTTGGGACGTTTCCCGTGAAGTTGACGCTCAGGAGTTGCCGATGATCAAGCTGTTCAATGGCGATGCCGGCGTGTCGAACGGTCTTCGGGCCTCCCCGCCGGCTGCGCCACAAGCCAACGGCTTGCAGCAGTCTAGCGAATAGTGACATAGCGACATCGTCCTTTCTGGAAACACTCCTCCCACAGTGGGAGGGGTTGGGGGAAGCCTCAAACGCACCAGGCGGAGCCAGGTTCGTTTGCGCCGATACGGAAGTGCGAGGCGAACCGTCGCCGTGAACACAGCGACGTGGGCCCGTAGCTTGCCTCGCAATGTTCGCTTGAGTCATTGGGCCGGATCGTCTCTGCTGACCAACAGAAGGCCACGTGTATCGAGGCCTTCGCGGGACGAGCGAACCAAAACGTGGAAGGAGTCGCGTCATGTTCTCCCGCCGCTTGGGTCCCTGGGGACTTGCCTTCGTGCTGATGGCCGGTTTCAGCCCCGCGGCTGTCCAGGCCGCAGTGATCAATTTCACCGGCAACGTGGAAAGCGATTTCAACACGGCCGATCCCACTCAGGCGAGCACCTACGTCGTGCCCGTCAACCCTTCCGCGAACTCCCTCGGCCAGTGGCCCGCGGAAACCGGCAACGGCCAATGGGTTTCGGGATGGAACATCAAAGACATCTACTTGAGCTATGACAAATCTTCGGGGACCCTTTCCGTCGGCATCGACAACTGGGCAAACCCGCAAGGCCAAATCGCGCCCTTTGGCCAGGGCAATGGCGACCCCTCGGGGACTCCGACCCCGTCCGACCCTCCCCACCTGGGTTACGGTAACCCCGCGAGCGATAAATCGATCGCCCTGGTCTTCGCACCGATCAACGCCGCAAACCCCACCGTTCCCGGTAACCCCGTGATCGTCGCCGGGGTTCCGGCCGACAAGACCAGGAATGGCCCGGGCATCGACGGTTTCACGGTGTCTTCGGTTGACACTTCCCGAGCCAGCTCTGGTCTGGGCTATCTCTTCGGTCAGACCCTGCCGCAATACACGGGGAACCTGGCCTTCGATCCCACGCCCGCCCATCCCCAGTTGGAGTTCACGATCACGAACTTCAACCAGATCATCAGTGATCCCTCCAAAGGGTTTTGGATCGAGGGGTTCGCAGGGTCTGACCTGGACAGATACGTAGGCCAGACGAACCTGGGCTGGACGCAGATGCCTGTCAACGCCCCCCAGACCATTCCGGAACCCGCCAGTCTGCTGGCCTGGACACTCGCGCTGGGCGCTCTGGCCTACCGTGCGATTCGACGCAGCCGGGCCTGTGCCTGAGGTCTCTTCCGTTAAACGAATCATCATGGACGCATCCCTGCGCAGTGCGGCGAACCCGGACCAGGGTCACCGTTTGTGTTCATCGGCCGCGTCCCGGCCCGCGGTCTTTCACTTTTTCCCGAACTGGAACCCGAGGCCCTGCGTCCCCCGTAATCCCGGCTGAGTTCACGGAGACGTCCGGGATTACCCGGATTACCTGACCGCCCGGGTCAACTCGCCGTAAGAACAGAGCGAGCCGGTGGCCTTTGCCTTGGCCATCGGCTCGCTTTTCTTGATGAAAGAGCGGCGTTCGTTCCGCCTAGGAGTCAATAACGGCGAAGGACGTTCCGTCTTAGCTGGCGCGCACCCAGCGGAAGCAGAGCCCCGCCTGCAAGTCCCTGCCTGAGAAACGCCCCCGTTCGAGGCGCAGGTGGGTCATCGATCGAGACTCCTGGCGAATCGGGCGAGCAATTGCGACCCTGCGAATTACGCGTAGGCAATGGTGCCACGGTCGAGGATCTGCTTAAGAGCTCTGGCGGCGTCGGCGAACCGTTCCGGGCCCGTGAATCCGTGCGCCAGTCCGGCCTCGATCAGGTGGGGTTCGAGAACCGCGAATCCATCGTAGCCGGCCCCCGCGGCGTCTTTGAGCAGGCCGGGAATCTGTCCGTCGCCCTCGCCGGCGGGCACGTGCTGCTGCTTGCGGTCGTCGTAGTCTTTGACGTGAATATGGCGCACCTGGGGGCGTAGCAACCACCAGGCTTCGTCGATCGGCTGGCCGACCTCAACATAGTTGGCCGGGTCGAAGGCGCAAGCCAGGGCCGACGAGTCGACGCTTTGCAGCACGTCGTGAACACGGCTGGCTGTATCGCCGTAGATTCCCTTCTCGTTTTCCAAAAGCAGGGTCACGCCGCGGTCGGCAGCCCGGGCGGTCAGCTCGCGCATCCGAGCGATCACCTCCGGTCGGTGCGATGCCGGATCATGGCCCGGAGGGATGTAAAAGCTGAAGACGCGGATGCTGGGCGAGCGGTACAGGAGGGCCAGCTCCAGCGCCCGGCCAAACCGCAGCAGGTGATTCTCCATGTCCTCGGTGATGCGAATCTTGCCGATGGGCGAGCCAATCGCGGAGAGCTCAAACCCACGCGACCGCAAGAGCGCGGCGAAGGCCTCATGCTGCTCGTCGGAAAGGTCAAGAACGTTGGTGCCGTGGATCGCGCGGAACTCGATGTGACGGATCCCGTGGCTCTCCAGGACGTCGATTTGCTCCAGCGGGTCCTGGGAAATTTCATCAGCGAAGGCGCTCAAGCGAATCATCGAGCATCTCCCAGGTGCGCAAGACCATTCGTAACCGTAGTGTAGCGACCATGATAACAGGCTGGAGAAAAACCGCCAGGGTGCGGTGGAGACCACGGCGGCTTACCGGTAGGATAACGCAATGCGGCCCGGCAGCACGTCGAGGGCTTGAGACCTCGGGGCGATCTGGCAATGGCATCGACGATCTGGGCATTCCTGATCTACTGGCTGGTGGTCTTCGTGGGCTGCTATATCGTTGTCGAGATCGGCCAGGACCAGCTCTACGACGAGGTCACCCCGCCCGTGGGACTGAAGGTGGGGGCAGGGTCTCTCTTGCTGGCTCTCTTGCTCTCGTATCTTCGACCCGCTTTCGATTCGATGTTCACCACGAGCTTCGCCTGGACCGTGCTCCAGGCGATCGTCTGGTTCGCCGTTTTCACGCTCATTTTCCAGTTCCATCCCTGGCATGGGCTGGGGCTGGGGATTGCCAGCATGCTTCTGATCTCGGGGCTGGCGACGATGGGAGTCAACAGCATTTTGACTCCCACGCCCGCCGCAGTTTCGCGGCCAGGCTCTGCAACCACGACCAAACCAGTCCGCCAGTCGCTGGCGCCGCATCAGGCGGCGACGCCGGCTGCCGAGACCACCCATTGAGCCACAGATCATGGCCACGGAGAAAATGCGGCCGGAGCCACACGAAGCATGGCCACGGAGAAAATGCAAGACCAGCCACAGATCCTGGCTGCGGAAAAAATGCAAGATTCGCCACTGATAGATACGGATAGATTTTGGAATAGGGAAGCAATCGGAAAAACAGGGCACGGCCGCAGAGAAAATGCAGAAATCAGCCACTGGTGGACACGGATGAATTGCCCGGCGGAGATGGGCAAGAGGCAGCCGAAGGTCATGGAAGCATTCACGAAACGTCTGTTCTCGGTCTCGCGACACTGACGCAATAGCTCGCATGACTCCATGCGAGCCTGCTTTCCTATCCGTGTTTATCCGTGTTCATCCGTGGCTCATTTTCTTCTTCCTCATCCGTGGCCCCACTTTTTCCGCATCCGTGGCCAATTTCTTCCGTGGCCAGTTCTCCCGGCATAATCCGTGGCCAGTCGTCTCCCTGCTCCATGCGTGGCCTGCTTTTTGAGCGTTGCGGACGGTTTCATGCGACGAATTCAATTCCAATTGAGCAAGCGGCCAGTGTAGGATGTGAGAAACGCTCCCGTGGCGGGGCGTGGCTGAGCCCTGGTGATTCCGATCAGGTCCATCAGTCCTCTCCGCTCGGCCCTACGGATCGTACATTTCGACTCACGTTACCAGTGGGGATGACCATGAGGTATCTGACTCATTCGTTCGCCAGCCTTGAGACCCTGGACCGAGCACGCCGGTGGCTAGTTCAAGCTGGTTTTGACCCGAGCCAGATCGAGGCGATCAGCGAAGGCATCCCCCGGATCGCGATCCGGGTCGACGCCGGCCAGGCGGCCGAGGCCAGCATGATCATCGATGCGGCCGAACTGAGCGATCCCAACGGGCTTCCCAGCTTCTGGGACCTGGCCCGGCAGAAGCATATCCACACGGCTGCTGCGCCCGCCTCCGAACCCTCGCCGACCGAGGCGGAACAATCGCGCACCTTTGTGGTCACCTATCACGTACCGGAAGAGCATGCTGACCTGGGCTCCAGTGTCGAGGCCGCCCACTTGCGCGAAGCGTACCAAGAGAGGCTAGGCTTCTGAGCCAATAAGCCGCGCTGCCTGGCGTGCGGGTCTCCCCTCGCTTTAGACCAGTTCGGACAGACGGCGAAAGCTCGTACCGACCTCGACGGGTGGATCGAGCCAGCGTTCCTTGGGGATGACGCGTGGAGTGTAGCCCTCGATCCGCCCGGGGCGGAAGCACCGAATCGTCTCCAGCTTGGCGGCGATGAGCGGAATGGCGGCGGCATCGAGCTTGGCGAGGACCTTCGCGTCCTCGCCCATCAGGTCGGCTTCGTCGATTACACCGGACCGGAACCCCTCGCGCAGGGCGTCGGCAAATTCGTTGTAGACGAAAGCCTCGGTCGGGCTGGCCCACCAGTTACGATTCATCTCCTCGAAATGGGCTTTCGCCTCGCTGGCGACCTCCCGACTCGTAAACGCGATGGTCGAGTCGATGACCGTTAGATGCATGAGGATGCGCGCGACCTGGCCTCGATCCAGCGCTCGGCAGGCCAGGCCATCGCGCAGGAAATAGTCCAGACGGTCCGCGCAGAGCCAAGGCAGGGGCCGCTCCAAGAGCGGATACCGCGAGTCGTCGTAGAAGTCGGCCGGCTCGTAGCCCAGCTTCTCAAGCCCGGCCGAAAGGTCCGGCCGGTTGAGCATCACCGGCTTGAGGCTCTCGTGGTGGTCCTGCTCCTGCGAGGTCACCAGGAAATCCACGGCGTGCGAGAACGCCGTGTGCGAAATGTCGTGCAAGAGCCCGGCAACCTGCTCCTTGCGGCTGGCGCCCAGCCTGCGCAACAGGACATGAACACCCAAACTGTGCTCGAACCGCGTCACGTTCTTGAAGGGAAAGGCGATCGCTGAGGGCCCGGCCTGGCGCACTCCCCGCAACCGCTGGAAGGTCGGTGCCCCGATCAGCCCCAGAAGCGCCCAGTCCGCAATTTCAGTCTCTCCATAAACTCTGTCTTGCCAACGCACTCAGTCTGCCCCTCCGGAGCTTTGCGGACCACATCTCGCCTCCCGGGATTACTCTATGATGATCAAGTGACACGCCGGGAATTGCAAGAGAAGCTCAGGTCCGCCGCTTGCGCGGGTTGGCACGGCGATTCGTCCCTGCTCCGTTGAGGTGCGGCCCTCTTGGTGTCATCATGATGCCAGGCCCGAACCTCGAGCAGCACCATGGAGCCAGGCGGCCGTGAGAGCCTCCCGGCGGCGCTTTCCACCGACAGTCAGGAAGCGAGCATGACAACCACACTCGCGTGGATCGACTACCTCATCATGCTGATCTACCTGGCCTTCGTGCTAGGCATCGGCTTTGCGCTCAAGAAGTTCATGAGGACCAGCGAGGACTTCTTTCTCTCGGGCCGTTCGATGCCGGCCTGGGTCGCCGGACTGGCCTTCATTTCGGCGAACTTGGGAGCGCAAGAGGTGATCGGCATGGCCGCGTCGGGGGCCAAGTACGGGATCGCGACCAGCCACTTCTACTGGGTGGGCGCGATCCCGGCGATGGTCTTCGTGGGGCTCTTCATGATGCCGTTTTATTACGGCTCGCGGGCGCACTCAGTTCCCGAGTACCTGCGGCTGCGGTTCGACGAGAAGACGCGCGGGCTCAACGCCATCACCTTCGCGGTGATGACCATCTTCTCCAGCGGCATCTCGATGTACGCGATGGCCAAGCTGATCATGCTCTTGCATCTCTTCGACGCGCCGATTCAAAAGCTGGGCCTCTCGCGCGACTGGGTCTTTCACACCAGCATCATCCTCTCGGCCTTGATCGTGCTGGGTTACGTCACCCTGGGGGGACTGACAAGCGCCATTTACAACGAGGTGCTCCAGTTCTTCTTGATCGTCGCCGGCTTCCTCCCGCTGGTCTTGCTGGGACTCAAGAACGTCGGCGGCTGGTCGGGGCTCCAGAGCACCCTCTCGAGCGCCAACAAAGGGGCCTTCGCGCACACCTGGGTTGGCATGTCGCACAGCAGCACCAATCCGCTGGGCGTCGAGTGGTTTGGCCTGGTGATGGGACTAGGCTTTGTACTCTCTTTTGGCTACTGGTGCACCGACTTTCTGGTAGTGCAGCGGGCGATGGCAGCCGACTCGATGACCTCCGCCCGGCGCACACCCTTGATCGCCGCTATACCCAAGATGTTCTTCCCTTTCCTGGTCATCCTGCCTGGCTTGATCGCCATCACGCTGCCGACGGAGAGGGCGCCCCAGGCCGCGACTATCGCCGACGGCTCCGTCGACACGGTTCCGGAAATCCAGGGCATCATTCCGGCCAAGGTCGATTACTGGACCGGCAAGCTTGAGCTCGACAAGAACAATCAGCCCGTGGCCGATTATGACATGGCCATTCCGAAGATGCTCCTGCACTACTTTCCGACCGGCATGCTCGGCCTGGGACTCACCGCGCTACTGGCCAGCTTCATGTCCGGTATGGCGGGCAACGTCACGGCGTTCAACACGGTCTGGACCTACGACATCTACAAGGCCTACGTCCACCCGACCGTTGGCGACCGGCATTTGCTCTGGATGTGGCGGTTCGCCACGTTCTTCGGGACGGTCATCTCGATCGGTGCCGCCTATCTCGCGTCGCGATTCAATAACATCATGGATGCTCTCCAGCTCGTCTTCGGGTTCGTCAACGCGCCCCTCTTCGCGACGTTTCTGCTGGGCATGTTCTGGAAGCGAGCCACCGGGGATGGCGCCTTTTCGGGACTCTTGGCCGGCACGGGCGCCGCGGCCATCTTCCACGGGCTGAACCTGCCGCAGGGTAACCCGGTCGGCATCAAAGGAGGCTGGCTAACCTCTCTGGCCGGTCTTGATCCGCATTACAGATTTCCCACCGAAATGGCCCAGAACTTCTGGATGGCGATCGTCGCCTGGACGGTCTGCTTCGTCGTGACGATCGTCGTCAGTCTGGTCACGCGTCCGCGGCCCGATGGCGAGCTTGTGGGCCTGGTCTACGCGCTTACGGACAAGCCGCAGGAGGGGCACCTGACCTGGTACCAGCGGCCCCTCGCGCTGGGCCTCATCGTGCTCGTCATGACCCTGGCGCTGAACTTCCTCTTCTACTGAGTTCCCCGAGGCAACCCCGGCCATGAACCTCGACATTCGCCTGCCGATCGGCCTGCTCTTTGTGCTATTGGGCGGACTGCTGTGCGCTTACGGCGTGTTCACGTTTTTTTCCCAGCCCGAATTGTACGAGCGCTCGCTGGGCGTCAACATCAACTTCTGGTGGGGCCTTGTTCTCTTGCTCTTCGGGGCGCTTATGTCCTGGCTGGGCCGCCGCGGCGCGCCGGGGCGTCCCCGGCCTGCCGCCTGATCGAGGAGTCACCACGACGCCTGATTGGCCCCAGGAGCGTGCATCCGAGATCGCCGGTTCGAAGCTCGTTTCGCTGTCTCTGCCCGACCTGGTTGTCCCAGATTATTCGCACCCACCCACGCTGTTGGCCATATAAGCGTCTGGATGGCGTTGATGTGGACGAACGTAACTTCGCGCGCGCAGACTTTCCCTTACCCGTGGTTTGATCGCCTCTGATTTCGGCCGGTGTGGAGGCGATACGGACTGCCCAAACCACCTTGCAGAACATTTAACTGATCTTCGACAGTATACAGCCGCAACATCTTGTAGTGCAGGCATTTGCAGATTTACATGCGCGGCGTGGCACCAGGATCTGGCGGCGTGGCGGCGGGCTCTGGGGCGGTTTGTTGCACCG
>JBKQMU010000282.1:0-18974 GCA_052146555.1 Isosphaeraceae bacterium | reverse complement strand
TCATGCGACCGCAGACCGGACACGCCCGGTCGATGACGTCGAGTTCCCAGAGGGCGAAATCAGTATCCGCGGGCCATTTGTAAGGCATCTTGCCGACCTCCATGTCCTGGTGCGATCCATCGATTGCGAAAGTGCCACAAGAGGATACGCGAAAAAACCCAGTGCTTCTAGCTCACTATCGGGCCGTTGTTTATTTTACGCCGACAACCACCTTTCAGGCTGACACCTCTCTGATCTCTGACGCCTTGCGGAGCCGGAAGAAAGGACATGCAATGTTATTGGATGAGGTCGGCTACGGCCCCGACGGCTTCAAGCACCGCGGCACCAAGCGCCGCCCGAAACCGCACTACCTCTTCACAGAATCTCGGAAGGATTCGCGTAACGGCTTGCGAGCTGCTTAACAACTAAGGAAGGCCATCCGGGTTGGATCCGAAAGGCACTCCTTGCCGCAAAATCACAGGAGGGGGGCGCTGGCTCTACGTGGCCAGGACAGCCGGCCCAGGTTTCGACCCGCGCGTCGAACCGACGGACCGGTCACCAAGGCGGGAACAAGAACCCGGCGCTGCGGCGTGCTCAACAGCTAAGGAAGTGGCATTCGGGTAAGAGTCGTCATTCGGCGATATGTCCGTGGGGCAAGACATAGCCGAAGGAGAGGAGCTTTTCGACGATCGCGTCAACGCACTCGCCCACTGACAGTTTGCTGGTATCGAGCGTGACCTCGGGGCTGGCGGGGGGCTCATAGGGGTCGTCGATGCCCGTGAATCCCATCGGCTTGCTCGCTGCAAGTGCGGCTCTGGCCTTGGAATACATGCCTTTGACATCACGCTGTTCGCATACTTCCAGGGGCGTTGAGCAGTAAACCTCAACGAAGTTGTCGCGTGAGAGCTTTCTGGCTTCTTCGCGGACGGACCGGTAGGGGCTGATCACGGAACAGAGAGTTGTCCCCCCGTGTTGGGCGACGAGTCCCGCCACGAACCCGACGCGGCGGATGTTCGTGTCGCGGTCTTCCTTGCTGAAACCGAGCCCCTTGGAAAGGTGGGTGCGAATCTCGTCGCCATCGAGGAGCGAGCAGTTCCGGCCGTACTCGGCCAGGCGTTCCACAAGCGCGTGAGCGACCGTGCTCTTACCGGAGCCGGACAGTCCGGTGAACCAGATGGTCAGCCCCTGGCGGAACTTCGGCGGGCTGGTTTCGTTGAGGATCTCGGCCACGGCCAGCCGGCTGAACCATTCGGGAAGCTGGAGACCCCGGGCTAGGTATTTCTCGCGCACGTCGGTGCCGGAGATGTCCGCCGTCTTGGCCCCCGCGGGGACCTCGTCCACCGGGCAATAGCGATTCTCCCCGGGCAGGTAGACCATCTGCTTGAAATCGACCATCTCCATGCCGATCTCGTCTTTATAGCGATGCATCGAATCTTGTGCGGCGTAGGGCGGATAAAACGGCTTGCCGGACGAATCGTTGCCCGGCCCTGCGTGGTCGCGACCGACGATAAAGTGAGTGCAGCCGTAATTGCGGCGGATGATCGCGTGCAGCAAGACTTCGCGCGGTCCGGCCATGCGCATGGCCAGAGGCAGCAGGCTAAGGACAACGGAGCCGGCCTGGTAGTAGTTATCGACGAGTGCTCGATAGCAGCGCACCCGGGTGAAATGATCCACGTCGCCCGGCTTGGTCACGCCGACCACCGGGTGAATGAGCAGGCCGCCGCCAATCTGCTGTGCCGCACGCTTGGTCAGTTCTTCGTGCGCTCGATGCAACGGGTTTCGCGTCTGGAAGGCGACGATCCGGGACCACCCCAGGGTCTGGAAATGCTTGCGCAGCTCGGCCGGGGTCCGTCGCAGCTCGACGAAATCATAGTGCGGCGGCGTGCGGATCACTTCCAGCCGGCCAGCCGCCTGATAGCCCGGATGGCGGTCCAGATAGGCCACCGCGGGGTGCTTCCGGTCGTGCGTGCCATAAGCAAGCTCCGCCTCCCGTCTTTTGTCGATTTCATAGATTTCGGAGACGTGGAGGAATGCCAGCAAGTTTCCATAGACGTCGCGCAGGGCCAGTGGCTTGCCTTCCACGACGCCCTGACCCGGAGTGACCGGCAGCGTTACCGGCAAGGGCCAGAGGGTGCCGTTCGAAAGCCGCATCTCCGTGACGACCCGCTCGTAATCAGCCTTGCCTAAGAAGCCTTGAAGCGGCGAGAAGCCGCCCACGCTCAAGAGCTCCAGATCGCAGAGTCCGCGCTCGTCGAGGGTGAGGCTGGCATGATCCTTGGCGGTCGCCTTCATCTCGCTGGCGCGCTGGTCATCGACGAACAGATCGACAAGCGCAGAGCCGTACGGGGTATTGAGCGTCGCGCTCGGGCTCGGAAAAGCAGAAATGGTCGGCCTCCTTTCGAAAACGATTGCCGGTACTGACGCTCTACCGGGTCAAATGGTCCAGTCGTGGGGACTTGCCTCGGCGATCAGCTCGGCCAGGGTGGTGCTGTCGAGGACTCCGCGCTCCGCCGCGCGGACGCGATTCCAGACCCTCGCCAGCGCCCGCGCGGCGGGCAGGGTATCCATCACGGCTTCATGCTGCAGCGTATCCGGACCGTCGATCGCCGTCAGGACATCGGAAAGCGCGATCTGGCCCGGGGGCCGAGCCAGACGATAACCGCCAGATGCTCCCCGGATGCTCGAAACCAGCCCCGCTCCCTTGAGCTGAAGCAGGATCTGAACCAGGTAACGTTCGGGTATTCCGTGCGACTCGGCGATCTCGCGGATTCTCAGGGGAGGAGCGCCCGGACCGTGCCGGGCCAGAGCGAGTAAGGCCAGGCATGCATATTCCGCCTTCGCCGAGACCTTCATCATGCCGCTTCCCTCACGGCCCCTCCGGCAAACATCGAGCTCAGAGCTGGCTGGAATCGAGCGAATGCAGTCCACACTCGGTCTTCGCCTGCCCTGCCCAGCGGCCCGCTCGCTCAGGCTGGCCTTCGGCCACGGGCGCTGTGCATGGCCAGCACCCAACCGAAGGATATCCCCGGTCGTGCAAAGGGTTATAAGGCACCTTGTTGGCTTCGATGAATGCCCAGACGTCGCGGCGTGTCCAGCTTAAGAGCGGATTGACCTTCACCAGGCTAAACTTGGAGTCCCAGCCGACGATTCGGGCGCCAGCCCGATGCGATGATTGCTCAGCCCGGATCGCCGTGATCCATGACTCGTAACCGTAAAGCGCCCGTTGCATCGGAACCAGCTTGCGCTCGTAGCAGCACTGCTCCGAGTTCGTGTGATAAATCGGACCGCCGTTGCGATCCTCGAATTGCGGCACCGTCAGCTCGGGCCGGACCATCTCGATCTCGATTCCGTACCGCTCGATGATCTGCTCGCGCAGCGCAAGTGTCTCGGGAAACTGGTAACCGGTGTCCAGGTTGAAGATCCGGACTCGGGGCTCGATTTCGGCCAGAAAGTGAATCAGAATACAACCTTCCGGACCAAACGCGGTCGCCATGGTCAGCCGCGGAAAGAACCGCTCGACGGCCCACTGGAGGATATCACTTGGTGTCGCCGCCGCGAGCCTTGCGTTGACTTCGGTCAGCTCTTCCTCGGCCAGCATTTCGGATACCTTGATCATGGCGCCTTCGCTCCTCTGATTGCAGAACCAAGAGCAATCTTACATTACTGACTGATTAAAATCAACATTCAGCCTAGACAGCGAAAAGAGAAGGCCACGGAAGGGCTGAGAAGCCACAGATGGAGGGGAAGGAGCCGCAGATAGGCAAAAGGGAGAACTAGCCACAGATGGAGAGGAAAAAGCCACAGATGGAAAATGACGAGAAATTAGCCACAGATGGACGCAGATGAACACAGATAAATCACGGGCTAAGAAAGGTCTAAGAAGCTTCCTTAGGGGAAACAGATCTGCATTTTGTTATCTGTATTCATCTGCGTCCATGTGTGGATACTTATGTCTTATCTCATTCATTTGTGGTTGATCCAACCCTGTCTCATTCATCGGTGGCTCGTAGCGTGAGCGGGATCTGCGGCGGGAATTTGCCAGGCGGGAATTTGCTCTTCGTGGCGGCGAATCTCAGGCTCGTGGAGGAGTGTTTCGGCGATCGCGTCCAGTCCCTTCAAGAGCCGCTGTCGCTGGGTTTCGGGGATTTGGAAGTGAATCTCGGCGTCCGCTGCGCCCGGCCGAGGCAGTTGGATTGTTTGGCTTTGGAGGTCGACGCCCAACTCGATGCCGCCAGGTTGGCGTGCGGCCGCGGCGATCTCGTTCCACTGGTCTTCCGGCAGCTCGATGGGCAACAGGCCGTTGTTGAAGGCGTTGGCCTCGAAGATGTCGGCGAACCCGACGTCTTTGCCAGGCGCGATCAAGACGCGGAAGCCGGCCTGGCTCGTGGCCCAGACCGCGTGCTCGCGGCTCGATCCGCAGCCGAAGTTGCGGCCCACCAGCAGGATGGTCGCTCCCTGGGCTTCCGGTCGGTTGAGTGGAAAATCGTTATTGTGGGGGCCGTGTTCTTCCGGTGCGTCGATCGGTGGTGCTCCTCCGGCGACGTACCGCCGATCGGCGAAGAGCAGTGGACCGTAGCCTGTCCGCTCGATCCGCTTCAAGTAGCGGGCCGGTATGATCAGGTCGGTATTGACTTCAGTCCAGTCGAGCACGGCGACGCGGCCGCGGTGGGTGAGTAGTGGCTCCATGATGCTTGTTCCTATGATCCCAGCAGCGTGCGGACGTCGGTGAAGCGGCCCGTGACGGCGGCTGCGGCGGCCATCAGCGGGCTGACTAAGTGAGTGCGTCCCCCGGGGCCCTGGCGACCCTCGAAGTTACGATTGCTGGTGCTGGCTGCGCGCTGGCCGGGCTCGAGCCGGTCCGGGTTCATCGCCAGGCACATGCTGCAACCGGACTGTCGCCACTCAGCGCCCGACTCGAGAAAGACGCGGTCGAGCCCCTCGGCCTCGGCCTGGTGGCGGACCTGCTCGCTGCCGGGGACGACCAGGGCGCGAACTCCCGGCGCGACCTTCCGGTGTGCGAAGACCCGCGCGGCCGACCGCAGGTCCTCGATGCGCCCGTTAGTGCATGAGCCGATGAATACGACATCCACGGCAATGTCGCTGATGGGGGTTCCGGATCTCAAGTCCATGTACTGGAGTGCCCGCCGGGCGTCCTCGCGCCAGGCTGCGGGAACGTCGGCCGGGTCGGGAACACGGCCGGTCACGTCCACGGTCATGGCGGGGTTGGTACCCCAGGTGACCTGAGGCACCAGTCGCGAGGCGTCGATCCGGACCACGCGGTCGAAGGCCGACGGATCGGCCGTGCGGAGGGTCATCCAATCGGCGATGGCGTCGTCGAGTTCTTTTCCCGACGGGGCGAACGGCCGACGGCCCGTGGTAATGTACTGGATGGTCGTCTCGTCGGGAGCGATCATGCCGGCCCGGGCGCCAGCCTCGATCGACATGTTGCAGATCGTCATCCGCCCTTCCATCGACAGAGCGCTGATCGCCGGGCCAAAATACTCGATGACCGACCCGGTCCCGCCGCCGGTGCCGATTGCGCGGATCACGGCCAGGATGATGTCTTTGGGTTCGAGTCCCTCGGGCAGCCGTCCGCTGACCTCGATGCCCAGCGACCGCGGCTTGGCCCCTTGCCGGAGCGTCTGCGTGGCCAGCACGTGCTCGACCTCGCTGGTGCCGATGCCAAAAGCCAGCGCGCCGAACGCCCCGTGGGTGCTGGTGTGGCTGTCGCCGCAGACGATGGTCGTTCCGGGAAGCGTCAGGCCGAGCTCCGGCCCGATCACGTGGACGATGCCCTGGCGGCCGCTCTGGATGTCGTAAAGGGCAATGCCGAACTCGCGGCAGTTGGCCCGCAGGGTCTCCACCTGGCGCCTGGACAAAGGATCACGGATATCGAGCTGATTGTCCGTCGGCACGTTATGATCGACGGTCGCGAAGGTCAGATCCGGGCGGCGAACGCGCCTGCCGCTTAGGCGCAGGCCTTCAAACGCCTGGGCGCTTGTGACCTCGTGGACCAGGTGGCGATCGATGTAAAGGAGATTGGACTGGGGGGTCGAGAACACCGCGTGGCGGTCCCAGACCTTCTCGAAGAGCGTCTCTGGCATGCTTGCTGGACCTCTTGCCGTTGGTCCTGCCCCGGGACATTGATCCTTCGGAGGGGGACCCGGCATTCGCTGGCCGGCCTTTTGCTTCGCCGGCAAGACCTATGCGTCCTGGCTCGGGTAACCTGCGGAAAACGCGGGCGCGGCCGGACGACCGGATGAGTCACCGAATTATCGCAATCCAACGACATCGGGGCAAGGGTCCGGGTTCATCCGGGTTGGAATCGCGTGACTTGCCATCTCGTCGGCATGATAGCTGGAGCGGACGAAGGGTCCGCTCTTGACTTCGGCAAATCCCAACGCCCGGGCCAGCCGCCCCAGTTCGTCGAACTCGGCGGGGGGCAGGTACCGCTGTACCGGCAGGTGATCCGGCGAGGGCTGCAGGTATTGGCCGAGAGTCAGGAAATCGCAGCCGCAAGCGCGCAGGTCCGCCAGGGTTTCCAGCACCTCCTCAGTGGTTTCGCCCAGCCCCAGCATCAGGCCGCTTTTTGTCCACGGCGGCATGCTCGAAGCTTTCACTTGACGCAGGACGGCGAGGCTCACGGCATACTGGCTCTTCCGCCGGACCTGCTGCTGGAGCCGGGCGACCGTCTCGAGATTGTGGTTGAAAACCTCGGGCCGGGCCGACAGCACGCACTCGATAAGGTCGCCCCGGCCATCGAAATCGGGCGTGAGAACCTCGATGGTCGCCCCGGTTGCCGCACGCACCGCCATAATGCAGCGGCGAAAATGGTCGGCGCCGCCGTCGTGCAGGTCGTCGCGCGTCACCGAGGTGATCACGACGTGGCGAAGTCCCAGGCGGCGGCACGCCTCGGCCAGGCGTTCCGGCTCGTCCGGGGCAAGTGGCTGCGGTCTTCCCCGCTTGACGGCGCAGAAGCCGCAGGGACGGGTGCAGGTTTCACCCAGGATCATGAACGTGGCCGTGCGCCGGGTCCAGCACTCGGCGCGGTTCGGGCAGCGCGCGCTTTCACAGATCGTTTGCAAGCCCAGCTCGGCGACCAGCGTCTCGGTGAAATAGGTCCCGCCTGAGCTCGGAAGCGGCCGTTTGAGCCACGACGGCAGCCGGCGCGAGCCTTGCCGCTCCTGGCCCTGCCGCGGGCCGTCGGGACTGTCGGCTGCCACCGGTTGACCGGGCTCTTCATCCAGGACTGGGAGCATAGACATGAGACAGAACTTTCCGGCGGATCAGAGGATGGCTGGTGTAGAGGTGGTGTCGCTTGAGACCGAGGGCTCCTTCCAGGTGCCTGATCAAGGACTCTCGGACCCTCGTCATGGGGATCGAACGTTGCTTCCGAGACTCGATCGACGTCTGCAGCAAAGGCCCTTCCGCGCCGGCTTCATCAAGGATGTCAAACATGGGAAGATACGGGCCCACGTTGATCGTCAGTCCATGGTAGGCGATCCAGCGGTTGACTGCCACGCCGACGGTGGCCACTCGAGCCTTGCCCAGAAAGACGCCGGGCAGGTCGGTTCGCGCCCTGCCGCAAAGCTCGAATTCGTCAAGGACGCCTTCGATCGCTCGATGGAGCCGATCGACATAGCTGCAGACCGTCAGATCGGGGGGCTCCAGTCGCATCGCAACGTAGGCCGCGAGCTGTCCCGGTAGATGGAGCACACAGCCTCCGCCACGGTTGACCCAGTGGGTCTGGATGCCCAGGGCGCGAAGCGTGGGGTCGTCAGGGACGATGTGGGAGCGGCTTCCGGACCTTCCCACGCTGATTGTCGGCGGATGCTCGCAAAGCAGGAGACAGGCACCACCGTGCTCCCCAAGGTCATAGACGATCCGCCGTTGCAGGAGCTGAACTTCCTGGAAGTCAACCATGCCCAGCAAGAAGATCTCCAGCGGGGGCGGATCGGGGGACGGATTCATCGGCGATCGATCCCCCGCTAGCGAAAGTGGGCCCTTGCAGTATTGTCCCGGGACGATTAACTCTTCCACCAATCTACAACCGGAAATCATCCTCCGGCAAGGGCGGCCGCTCGAAGAGCCCACGCGGTCGATCGCCGGCATCTGGGAACGACGCCAAGATAGCTGCTTGATCCTCCATAAATGTCGAGATTGGGCCGTTCAGAACTGGTCGGCGCCTATAACCTCACCACCACACACAGTCCCCAAGGCGCGCCAGACATTGCCGTCAATGCGGTCCTTGATGAAATGCACGCTACCATCACCGAACAGGACATTCACGCCGCCAAGGTGGTAGCTCCGGCTTGTGACCGCGGCGTAGGTTGGACCTCCGCTCGACTCGGGTATGCCCATGAGATCCAGGTCGACATCCGTTGCGCCGCTGTTGCTGTCGGAAGCTGGACGTTTGACGCCCGTGGGAATGGCAACCCGGGTGTTGGGACGCCACGCGGTCGTCACGCCGCTCTGGTCGACTTCCCCGCTGGCCCCTGAGACGTGGCCTGCCGAGGACAGCGCGCAGGGGCTTGCATCATTTGCCAGCAGCGCAGTGACGGAGTCCGGAGGCTGATCGGCGGGGAGGGTTTGGCTAGGTGTGTTGAGGGTGGAAAGGACGCCGCACCGGGTGCGCACGCACTGGCGAGTGCGGACCTCCGCGGCCATCATCGTGGTGCTCAGACCGTCAAGAAAATCGATTGCTGGCCGGGCGAGATTAGGAGCAAACGCCGAACGATTCGGCGGTGAGCCGAACCCTCCCCAGGCGTACCAGTCGCCCTCGAAATAACCATAATTCGTGACGCCACTCTGGCCGCATACCGAGCGATAGGGCTGCGGACTCGTTCACTCGGGCACACAAGCACACCCAACGACTGTGCCGTGACAGTCGAGTTGATTGGGTCGTCATGATTGTTCACAAAATTGATCGCACTGAATAATGGGCTCTGCTCCATGAAAGCGAATATGCGAGCAGGCACGCTCCAGCCACCTGACCAGTTCACCGTGTTTCCTACGCCTTGAAGCACGAGGGCCGGGGGATAAACCGAATAGGTAAGTTCATACTGTTGGAGGCCCAAGCCGAGCTGTTTGAGGTTGCTCATGCATTGAATGCGCCGGGCTGCTTCCCTCTCTGGTTGAAGCGCAGGCAGTAACAGGGTCAGCAGTATGCTGACAATGAAAATCACCACCAGCAGCTCAATGAGTGTGAAACCGCTGCGGCTCGTACGCGGCATCGGAAAGGCTCACTTGCGCGCGTGCAGGGTCTGCTCAGGTCACTGTTTGGACCCAACCAAGCAGTACCGCTCAAATCATTCTCGCGGGTCAATTCAATCTATTATGAACGACCTTGGTGTAAATTAAACTGGACTGATTCGAGACTATAACGATATATCCACGAAGAGTCCAATGGGCAATTCCGGCTCGAATAAATTTCAATGAAAAAAGCACGCGGGATTGCAGCCATCCCTCGTTCCCTTGTTGCTTTCGCACCATAAGCACAGGCGCAGGCGCCACTGCCTAGATCTTGCGATTCTAGGGGGGCTCAATGGCCCTTGTTTTCTAAGAAAGTTTTGTGAGGTTGGCTGTCGGCGTGACCAGGGAGAATGAATGAACTGCCTGGCGTGCCCTTGAAACTCGATCAGCCACGAAGCCGACTGGCCATGGGTCGCGTGGGAGGCTTGGTGGAGCGCCCAGGCCGTGCTCCTGCGGTGAGCGAAGGGCGTTTTGGGGCAGGATGGTGCGATCGGAAAAGGCAAGCTGGTGACCGTGCGCAGTGGTTCGTCACGGAGCTTGAATGACACAACAACCATTGAGGAGACGATGTCCTTGGTGCTCATCCATGTTGAGCTGGTCCAGCAAGCGGCGCCGGACGATTCGAAGGACCGGATCGACGGACTTGGCTCCCTCGGGCAGAGGGATCATCCCGCCTGCTCGCTTGTCATGACCGCCAGCGTGTCCCATGCCGTTTACGACCTGGCGCAGGACTTCGCCGGCTCGCCCTCCCAAACCTCCGGCGCGGAGCGAGAGCTTGAGCTGCCCTTCGAACACGCCCATCGCCAGCGACCAGTTGACCTGGTCGAAACGGATGAAAAAATCAGCAATTTCTGCAATGATATCCGGTTGCGAGACCTCGCCGCACCAGCTCACGATCAGATCGCGGTAGAGAAACGCATTGAACAGAGCGCTTTGAAAGGTGGCGAAGTGGCTCTGCGGAAGCTTGGGGTTGCGTATCCGTGCCAGCAGGTCTTTGTTGGCGCGGGGGAAGAGCCAGACCAGCGCGCCATCATCGAGCGAGCTGGCTTCGCGGGGGTAGCCCGTGGTTTCCGAATCGATACCGTACAAAAGCGCGGTGGCTAGTTGAGGTGATATGAGCACCTTCTGTTCGATCAAATAGCCGGTCACCATCGTGCTCGTCGCACCAAGGTGGGTCCGGATGTCCTGAAAGAGCACTCCGCTTAAGTCGCCGCCAGTTTCGTGGTGGTCGATGACCACGTGGGGCGCGGCCTCTTCACTGTATCGTCTGCCCGTATGAGGCTGGCTGTCGACCATGATTACGGCAGTCTGGCTGTCGATGCCGACTGCTTCCACCGGGACCAGCGGGATGGGAATCAACTCGGCCATCGCCCGGTTCTCGGCCCGCGCGATCATGCCGTCAACCGTCAGTGTGACCGTCTTTCCCTCCTGGCTTGACTCAATGAGTGCTTTGACACCAAGCATGCTGGCCAGTGAGTCCGGGTCGGGATTGATGTGGGAGACAACCACCACCCGGGGAAAGGGGGCGATCGCCGCGAGAAGGCGATCCGAGCGAGTCAGTCCATCGCTCCTGGTTTGACTATCAGGCTCCTGCGTCGCGGGTTCCGCAACCATCGTAGGAAATGTCCGGAGGGCTAAGTCCAAGCGTCTCTGCGGCGGGTTCAAAGAGTCTTCACGCCGCGACCATGCTTACCTAATTTTAAGTCACCGGCCACCGGGTACGCCAGTGACTGCCCCGGCCGTACCTTCAAGGGGTGGTGCGTGGCCCGCGGTACCCCGGCCCTCAGCTTGCGGGCTGTCCATACGCGAAAGTTCACGAAGCTGCTTCTGCCGGTAGTACGACTCGAGCTCTTGGATCATCTCCGGATCGACGCGGCACCCGGGGAGCTGAGTCTGTCCTTTCTGATCGGGACGCTCAGGCCGCAGTCCGTGCCTGGTTTCAACGTCTTCGATCACCGCGCTGAGCTCGGCATCGAACCGTCCTTGTTCGCTGGGGCGGAGCTCCCGGAGTCCCGAGCTTCTGGGAGCGGCCCGGTTCGCAAAAGCAATGAGCAGGCCGGCTCCGATGAGCAATACCAGCGTGTTCAAACCCGAGGAAAGCCGGTGGAGATTTTCCAAGCGATCTCGTTCCGAGGGACCGGCATCCCGGGCCGCGATCATCGCCGGGGTGAGTGAGTTGCCCGCATAGAGCATGATCAGCGTGCCAGCCAGAATCAAGAGCGACTGAACCCCGACGCCCGGCCCGCGAAATTCCGGATAGCAAAGCGGCCTAGCCACGAAGGCCGGCAGCGCGATCGCTCCGGCGAAAGCGCCCCACGCGTAGTAGCGCGGCAACAGGGCCCGCACGAACCTGCTTCCGGTTTCCTTTCCCAGCACGGTGAAAACTATCGGAGCCACTGCGAATGAAAAGAATAGAACGCTTCCAACCCAAGCGCAGAGGGCCACCAGGTAGACCGAGTCGAAAACGCCGATCAAGAACCGGGGCGACACGTGGAGAAGTCCTTCCGCAAGCAACAAAAGGTGCACCAACTCTTAGGTTAGGCGCGGCGGTTGCAAACTGCTAGTGCGCAGACCGCGATCCAGCAAGAGGCGGAGACCGCGGTCACCAGGCAGCCTAGTTTCCACCCAGGGGTATGATATTCGAGCACGATCCTGTGCCGCCCCGGCTCTTCCAGCGGGATGACGCGCTGAGCGATATTGCCGCGATAGATCGGCGCCGGTTTGCCATCGACCGTGGCCCTCCAGCCACTCATCCAGGTGTCCGCGACGACAAGAAGGCCGGGAGCGTCCGTGGTCACCTCGAGCACCGGGCGGTCCGGGTCGCGGCTGAGCCACCGGGCGGGAATCATCGGACAGCGCCTATCGGTCGCAACGTTTTTCAGGGGATCGAACGCCATGATGACGGCGGTGCGCGGGTCGCTGCTCCGGAATCGCGACAGGACGACCGCTGGGTCGTCGTCCACGACCAAGGCTCGTGGCACCACATAGGCCCGAGGCATGGCCGTGGGGTTGCGTTGGATCACAAACCGGCCGCCGTCCAGAACTCCAGAGGTCTCGACTGGCCAGGGAGGGTCGCCTTCGCATCGATCCGACACGAGCCACGAGACGGCCAACCGGTCAAACACTCCTTGACGGACCCCCTGCTGGTAGTCTCTGACGGCAACCAACATGGGTGTCTCGGGGCAAGACGTCGTCCGGGCCGCCACGGGATAGAGCGTCTCGTAGAGCGCAGCGGCATGCCAAAGCTGGAAGACGTCGTTGATGTTGGTCTTCTCGATGCCGTACCGTACCGCCTGGAGATCGAGAAAAACGGCGTCGCGGGCACGGACCCGAATCGGCTCTGCGCCTGGCCGATCGCGGGTGCTCTCGAGCAGTCGCTCGCTGATGGCGTCAGGGCGAAAGAACGTCTGCTGCGGCGTGACCTGAATGAGGCTGAAGCCGTGCCAGGCCAGCTCCAGAAGCGCAAAGAGTCCGACCAGCTCGCTGAGCCGGCGCCGGCCTCTTATCGGTACGCTGAGGCATCCGGCCGCAAATGGCAAGAAAAGTGCCGCCATGGTGATCCAGAACGAAGGGGCGTGCAAGATCTGTTCCGAGGCGCACGCAGCGCGTCCTAGTTCTTCGAGATGCCGGGCAGCGCGGGAGCACGCCGGCTCGGCCCCGGCTGTGACTTTGCCCGAGGGTTCGATTTCCCGAGGGACCCAAGCGGCCGTCACATTCTGGCAAACCTGTCCCGCGCACCTCAGGATCAGAAGCATGCCCACCACAAGGACCAAGATCCGCCCCAGCCGCGCCGTCCGTCTGCGCCACCTGGCCAGCTCACCCGCCTCGCGGTCGAGCGTTTCCAAACCGAACCCCGCCAGCATGGCTCCGCCCAGCGTTGACAAGAAAAGCGATCGCGCGGGAACGCGAAACCAGTTCAGTCCCGGCAGCAACCACTGGAGCATCGTGTAAAACCCGAGCTGGCGCCCTGCTGCAAACCAGATGGAAAGCACCGCTAGGATCACCCACCCTCGCGCCTGCGCGTGCTTCTTCGCTGCGACGACTCCAATACCGATGAGCACCAGCGGGATCAGGCCGAACGAAACGACCGATTCCCAGTAGTTATCCTCGCCGAAATAATCTGCCGGGCCTCCCATTGCCAAGGGCCAGAGTAGTTGGAGACCGCTTGCCAGTTGGAGCTGGTAATTTCGGGGCACCGCCAGCGATCCGTCCGCCTGCGGACTGTGTTGGAGCCATGGCAAAAGCTGGTGCGCGGGCACGATCTCAACCGCGGTCAGGCAAAGTCCGACCCCTACGACTCCGACCCAGCGAACAAGGCTCAGGGCCGCGCCGCGACGTCCCTGCCGGCCCTCAGCGATCCGCCAGAAGGCATCGGCCCCGGTCCAGAGCGAAAGCGCGATGACAAGCAGCAACCACTCCTGGAGGTGTCCGGTCATGGCCGTCATGGCCAATATCCAAGGGAGTGCCAGCAGGCCCCGGATGCGCCCACAGCGCATTTCGGCGTGCGAACAGAACGCCCAGGGAAACCAACTTGCGGCCCAGATATGGGGATAGTGCCCCTCGAACGTCTGGGCCATTAAGTAAGGCGAAGCCTGATACACGCCTGCTGCCACCGTGGCCGGCCATCGAGAAAGCCCTTGGTTCCGCGCCAGGAAGTACAGCCCTGCGCCGCCCCATAGCAGGTGGCATACGGTAAGCCAGCCCAGCGTGGCTGGGTTCGAGCTGATCCAGGCAATCCACACCGGAGGATAAAAAATGCCGCTCTGGGGATTGCCGATAAGCGGTCGGCCGCCGAAGCCCGAGCTGTCCCATGCCGGCAGGTGGCCGAATTCGGCCAGGACCTTGGCGATGTAGAGGTGATGGGGCAGGAACACGAACGTGACGTCGTTGCCCAGCGGACGTGGATCTCTGTGGTTGGCGTGATCGATACTGGGTCGCGCGCCGTCGACGATCAGGGCCGACGGAGAGGCAAGCAGCCGCGCGAAGCAGGCAGAGCAAAGCGCGACGAGGACCACCCAGGGAAGATGCGCACGCTCGCGCCGTCGCATCAGTCCTCCGGCCTTCTGGTGCCCGCCAGGGGCGGCCGAGGCTCGTTCAGGACCGGCTCCAAGCGGTGCGGCCGGTAGACAGTCCGAGCCCCACGCAGGCCGCGACATCGATGGATCAGCTCGAAATAGTTCTGAGTGTGCTCGGCCTCGGACCACGGGCCGATCCTCTGCGTGAAGCCACGCGCGGCTAGCTCGGTTCGAAGGTCCTCGTCGTGGATCATCCGCCGCATCGCCAGCAGCATCTCGCCGTCGTTGCGATACCCGAGGCCGCCACCGCTATGCACGCCCGTCTCCAAGAGGGCGCCGGCGTTCTCGTGCACGATAACCGGCGTGCCCACCGCGAAGGCTTCGAGGACGACGTAACCGAAGGTTTCGGGAAAGAGCGAGGGAACTACCACGGCCCGGGCCCCGCGAAAGAGCCGCGCCAGCCTGGCGCGGCCCAGCAAACCCTCGAAGTGGACGTTGGACAAGCCAGCGGCGAGCTCACGTAGCCTGGGCTCGAAGGGGCCGGTCCCGGCGATCCGCAAATCAGCCTCAGGCAGATACCGCATGAGCGGAATGAGCTTCTGAAATCCCTTCATCCCGACCAGCCGGCCGGCCGCCGCCAGGTATGGCCGGGGCGACTCTTCCGGCTCCTCGTCCTCGATCCCCAGCGACCAATCGTCGGGAAGGAAGTAGGGAAGCTCAAGCAAGGGAACGAACCTGCCGATCCCTCGCTTCCGGTGCTCTTCCAGCGCGCTGTGGCTGGGGAAGAGAAGTGCATCGAGCTGCCGCAGACTGCGGCCGATCGCCCCGGTGTAGCGCCAGGCCTGCGGAGGGCGCTTGCCCGCCAGGCTGCAACGGATGCAGCTTGGCCCGTCGCAACGCTTGCGGTCGTACTTCCAGAGCAGGTGCATCGGACAGATCAGCCAATGCTCATGAGCCGTCATGATCCGCACCGCCTGGCGATTCGACCCCAGGCCGAGCACCCCGGGTCCGCCCACCAATGAAACATTGTGGAAGTGCACCACGTCGGTCCGTGGACAGTCGAGGGCTTGCCGCAGTTCCCGCGACTTAAAGAGCGGCTGACCGGTTGCCTGGGTTGCCAGCGGCGAGATCACCCCGAAGCCGCTTTCCAGCGGGTGCAGGTACAGGCCCTCCGCCGGCGTGTACTCGCGCAAGGGATGGCTTCCCCGCACGGCATTAAAGGCATCAACGCAATAATAAACGTGCACTTCGTGGCCGCGGCGGCAGAGGGCCTGGCAGAGCCGCTCTACATAGGCCGCATCACCGCCGAAGCTGTGCTGGCCGAAGAACGTGGTGACCATGCAGAACTTCATCCGCGACCTCCTGTCGCTTCAGGATCGCCTGCCGCGGGCGAACTCGCGCGCCTCAGGCAGCCGTCGACGAATCGGACAAGGGCCCCAGCACGCTCCTCCAGAGCTGGGTCCGGCGCAGGCCCAGGCCGCCAGAACCCAAGAGCACCAGGCAATAGGCGAGGGCCCCACCGGGAACTGCTAGCAAGACATGCCAGCGCTGTAAGATCAGGCAGACTGGAATCATCGCCAACGAGGCCGCCAGCGGCCGCGCTAAGTGATGATGCCAGGCCGGCTGCCGTCCCTCGCGGGCCAGGCTCCCGTAGCCGGCGGCAACGAGCCCGAGACCTAACAAGATCACCCCCGCCGCCGCGCCGGGCAACCCGAAACAAATCCGCAAGAGTGCCGCTAGGGGCCAGATCCCCACCGCCGCGGCGACCAGCGACCGCACCCCCACGGCTTCCCGGTTCATCGCGATCAACATCGTCTGGTACAGGAATGCGACCACCAGCAGAGGCGCACGCCAGATGCCCAGGGCCAAGAGCGGTCCCGCTCCGTCGTAATCGCGGGGAAGGAGGTGCACCAGGGGCTCCGCCAGCACCGCACCCCCCACGGCCGCCGGCACGAGCACCGTCACCAACACCTCGACCAGCGTATCAAGCGCTTGTCGCCCGGCACACGCCGTCTGCCGCCACAGCCGTGAAAGCGTTGGGAAAGCCGCCTGCTGAAAAATCAACCCAAACGTCAAGATCGCCGTGACCATCCGGTGCGGGAGCGCATAACGGCCCACGTCCCAATCCGAGCTGAGCAGCCAGACCACCGCCAGATCCGCCGTGCTGATGACCGCCTGCGAGAGCTGGATGACGCAAACCGTCCGCCCGCGGTGAATCAGAACCGAAAAAAAGCGAGGCGAAATCCGTGGCCGAGGCAGCCGATACTTCGTGAGGTAATGCAGCCACACGAGCGTGATGCCGCTGACTTCGCCAATCGCCAGCCAGACCGGAACCCACAACAGACGCCGGGCGTCGCCCACCCAGGCCAGAACGCCGACGGCGTAGACGAACGTGCGCAAGCAGAGCGAGACCGTCAGCAGGCCCAGCCGCTCCGTCCCTCGGTAGACAAAATCCAGGCCGATCGCCGTGGTGAAAAGCATGAGACCGTAAAGGATGAGAATCCAGCGGTCGAGGCCGTCGCGAAGTGTCAGCCAGGCGAAGAGCGCCAGACCGAAAAAGAGCACGCCGGCAAACAGCCCCTTGAGCGCAAGGACATGATCGACTAGGGGTTTGATTAAACGCGGATGGCGTGAAAGCTCGCGCGAGACAATCACGTCGCTGCTGTCGCGGACGAGGAGGACCAACCAGAAGACTACGTTGAAGGAAATCTCGATTCGCCCGTATCCAACCGCACCCAGTCGCTTGGCCAGCGCGAACGTCACGAGGACAGAGGTCGCCCGGCAGACAACTTCCGCCACGCTCAAGAATGCAAAGTTCGAGGCGATGCGCCGACCAGTCCCGATCTCGGTCCCTTGCCTCGGAACCAACTGTGCCTTGAGCCTTCCGGGGCCCTGCCTCTGCACTCGAACGCGGCGCGGTTGCTTGCGTACCGATGGGCTGGCCATTCGCGCGAGCACTTCCTTGTGCGAGAAATAGGGCAAGCTGATGGGTGAGCACCAAGCGGCTCGGCGACAAACTCTTAAGACTCATCGGTTCGTATCGTGTCCGGGAATCGCCGAGGATGAAAACCGCGTGCCCCGACGCATCCGCAAAAACGACCGATGACGGTTCTTCCGGCTGATCCGTCGATGATCGCCGGAGCGGTTGCCATAAGGCATGAACTCCAAGTTTCTTGCAGTTTGCCCGCAAGATCGGCTCGGAGCGCCGGGCCGGCCCGACTGGCGGCATCCTATTGGGGTGTCAAAACCCTGTCAACCGAATCTTCCGATCACGCATACCACCTGGTAGGCCTTTTATGATTCGTGATGGCTTTAATGTGCGTGATTCACTGCGTGCGACTCGGCGCCTGACGTGACCTCGGAGCAACACTGGTCCGAAAGGTCCGCGCGTGACAGAATGAAAGTGCGGCGGGGAAGAGTCTCGACGATCAGCCAAGGACTCACTTGGCCGTCACCGAATCCGATAGCGAGGCAGGTGCCGCGATGCCCATCCATGACTGGTCGCGAGTCGACGCGGGAATCTTTCACGACTTTTATCATGCGTGGATCGAGCGGATCAAACTTCACTTAAACGAAGATGTCCTTCCCCCCGACCATTACGCGATGGCCGAGCAGCACGCTTCCCATTTCGGTCCCGACCTGCTGACTCTTCAGCGCAGAACAGATGAAGACCAGGATCGCGACGATCCGGAGCCGGTCGGAAACGGCTCGGCCCAGTCAGGCGGAAGCGTCTTGCAGGCGGCCCCGAGAGCGCGCCTGACGGGTGAAACCGACCTGCAATTTTATCGCCGCAAGCAGAACGTCGTCGCGGTGCGTCATATCAGCGGCGACCGTCTGGTCGCAATCGTCGAGATCGTCTCGCCCGGGAACAAGGCGAGCCAGGCCGTCTTTGGTAAGTTCGTCGACAAGTTAGTCGAACTCTTGAACCATGACATTCATCTGCTGGTGGTCGACCTCTTTCCGCCAGGTAAGCGTAATCCGCACGGAATCCACGCCGCCATCTGGGAAGCGCTCGTCGATGAGCCGTGCGAAGCACCCCCCGGCAAGCCCCTTACCGTGGCCGCCTACGAGGCTGACGCTGGTGTCCGCGCTTACGTCGAGTCGTTTGCCGTGGGCGATGTCCTCCTGGAGATGCCCTTGTTTCTGAAGCCGGGAGGACACGTCCCGGTCGACCTCGAATCGACCTACGAGTCCGCCTGGAAAGCCGTCCCGCGCCGCTGGCGAAGTGTCATCGAAGGTTGAGCTGTGCCTCGCTGCTGTCGATATTCAGGCCGCATCCTGGCGTCGCAGTCGATCCGGTTCCCCGGCCGCGACGATGATGCCGATGACGATCTATTGACTGGCATTCGGTGTTCCGGCGTGCGTGCAGCCCTTGTCTAAGACCGACATGATCAAGTAGCCGATCGGGGTCTCTGCCACGGTACCCTCGCCATCGCTCAGGCTGCCGCCGATCACGCTTGCGGCGTTGCCCCGCAACCGAGCGGAAAACCGGAAAAAATGATTTGGGTCCTTGACGTTCTGCAGAAGGGTGTTAGTATTGTCCTTGCCTCCTTGCAAAAGACGAGGCCTGATCATACCGGCCGGGGCGGGGTGCCTTCGGATAGCTTGCACCGGCCGATGGTATCGGTGGGGCCCGGTGAACAAGGAATGAGGTTGCGGCGTAGATTCTCTTACGACGCCGTAGGATCGTTGCTCTTTGACAATTCGGTTGATTGCACTCGTCAGCCA
>JBKQMU010000281.1:0-8764 GCA_052146555.1 Isosphaeraceae bacterium | reverse complement strand
TACACGATCCCTCCCAGGTTCAACTTGGAGCGTTTTCTCGCCCGTACCAGCGTCTTTGCCACCACGGCTCCTCGACCGACCCCGTCCGGGCCGGCCTTCCACCGTGGCTCGGCGGGAGGTTGACTCGTCCCCCGTGGCGGTTAAAATCAAAGGCTCGACTGGCAAGGGCGCATAGCTCAGTTGGCTAGAGCGCACCCCTGATAAGGGTGAGGTCGAGTGTTCGAATCACTCTGCGCCCATTAGTCTTACGTCAAATCCAGCCTCCTACGATACGAACTGGTGGTACGGAACTCCGTGGGACACGGGCCATGACCGCATCTAGGATTGGGCAGGTGGTACCCTCAATCTCCCCTGCTCGTGCGGAGTCCCCATTTCTCACTCTTCCAATCCCTGGTCTTGGAAAGCACGAGACGCCTGGTATGTGAATCTTGAGGGCAAGAGGCACCTGCTGGCCAGGGAAGGGCCAACCGGGCGAATGCTTATCACGAATATTTCCGTGTCGCCGACCGAAGCAGCCCCGAGGTGGCAACCAAGGAATCGGCCAAGCCGATTTGCGACCTGCTCATGGTGTACGCTCGGGCAAACCTCAAGCCCAAGACCGTGAACAACTTCCCTCCATGAGCTCCGATAGGACTTCGTTCTTGTCTTGCAGCTTGGCCTCAAGCGGCTCGATCTTGCGCTGCTTGGCACCCTCGATGGCCTTGGACTTGCGACCGCTCTCGAAGGCATCGTGTCCGTTCTCGAAGAGCTCCTTCCGCCAGCGATAGAACAGATTGCAACCGATGCCCAGCTCACATCGCAGAGATGGGACAGGCGTCTTTTCGAGAAGGCGGCGTATGAGAATGGCGACTTTCTCGGGGGCGGAAAAATAGCGTTGCGTCTTGTTCGTAGGGAACCCCCGTTCAGGTAAGGCTAGCCCAAACGGCGGCTTCTTCCGGATTCAACAGATGCAGAACAATGATCTGTTCGCCCGGGCGGGAAAGTAGGGAGGGGGGCTGCGGGTGGGAACCGGGGCATCTCGCCCCACCCCCATTGGCATAAGCTGCCTCTTGACTTACACGGATCTCTCAAGTACACAAGAAATGTGCAACTATCAACGTTTGTTACATATTAAATTGTAGTGCATAGTTAACCCATTTAATTAACAACTCATACGAATTTATAGTGCTATCACAGACTTACTCATCTTGGCGCACGCAATAATTAGCATTTCTAGTGAGTCGCGATGGCTTCTGTCCTCGAACCTGGATCTGCCGAAAAGCGAAGTAAGCTGCCACCGCCCGATAGCCTACTCGAGTTGATAGCTGATCGACCAGCCGACATGGGCGGCGGTTTCCTCAGGCGGCGGTATCAAACCGAGTGGTTATCAGTGCCTGCTGCGCACTGCGTCCCTCGCTCTTGGTCGCAAGCTTCCCCGAAAAGTGGAAAAGCGTGAGGATTAGAAATTTTTCTTTCAACTGACCGGCGAGCGCTGTATTACATAGAAGGTTCACACTTGGGCTACGTAACGGGTCGATCCAAGAGCCCTTGCTTGCTTAAGAGTCGGGCGCGGGTTTACTTAGGAGAAACCGGACATGCGCCGCGGCATCCGGGTGGTGGGCGTCGGAAGCCCCCACGGCGATGATCGGGTCGGCTGGCGGCTGGTCGAGGACCTGGCCGAGTCGGTAGCGGGCGTGGAGGCGGTCGCAGTTGCCCAGCCGCTTGGCCTGCTTGACCATCTGGATGGCTGCTCGGTCCTGATCGTCGTGGATGCCTGTCGCGCGGGCCGCGCGCCGGGATCGGTGGTGGTTTTGGCCTGGCCGGAGGACTGGCCGGAATTCGAGGGGTCGGGATCCACCCACGGGCTCGACCTGGCGATGGCGCTGGAGATGGCTGGCGTGCTTGGTCGCCTGCCACCCTCGGTCTTGCTGTTTGCTGTCCAGGCCGGTGCCTGCGGCCCGGTGGCAGACTTGAGCCCCGATCTAGAGTCGTCCCTGCCGGAGCTCAGTCGGCGCTTGCGGCAGGTGGTCGAGGGCCAGCGCCGGCGTCTGGACCAACAGTCGTCGGGGGATCGCGGCCCCATCACTCCTGAGACCGAGAGCCCTCCGGATCCATCTCAACAGCCGGACCCCGGCCCGGAGACCCGCCCATCGGGAAACTCCGCAGGCCGTATCAAGTCGTCTCGTGGCGATCATTGGCTCTCAGAGAACGTCGCAACCGCGCTGGTTGTCGTGCCCGAAACGACGGGCCAGAGCGCCAGAGCGCCGGAGGGCTGAAATCAAGAACCACATAAGAGGGCGCGGCTTTTCCCCGGGCCTGCAAGCCGGGGCCACCGCCGCGACAATTTCGATGAACGATTCGGAAGAGATCTTGTTGGCGCTCCGCGGGATGAGGTTCCTCCAAGACATCGAAGATCAGTACCTCCAGGAGCTTGCGCCGCTTGCGGAGCTGCGGAAGTTCGCCCCCGGGACCGTGCTGTTCCGGGAGGGCCAGAGCCACCCGAACATCTATCTGATGATCTCGGGCTCGGTGGCCCTCGATTTCCGCTTCTCCGGCCGCGTACTCCAAACCGTTGGGCCGGGCGAGCTGCTGGGCTGGACACCGATTCTGGGTGGGGTCGAGATGACGGCCACCGCCCGGGTCCTTGAGCCAACGCAGGCCGTCGCGATCCGGGCGTCGCAGTTGATCGCCCTATGCGAGCACAACCCGCGGTTCGGCTTCGAGTTCATGCGTCAGACCGCGCGGGCGCTGTCGCGCCGTCTCAATACCACGAAGCTGCAACTGCTCGATGTGTACAGTCAGACTCAGCCAACCACCCCGGCAGTCGGGGACAACGAGCAGCCGATCGCCGGCGCAGTCCAGGAGGGCTAGCATGGTCACTATCACCCTGCCGATTGGTTGCTACGTGAAGATCGAGAAGCCTGCCCTGCAGGCGATTCTGGACCGGCTCAAGGAGCTGGGCTACCGCTTGATCGGGCCGACCGTGGCGGACGGGGCGATTGTCTACACGGACCTCACATCGATCGACGAGCTCCCCGTCGGGGTCAGCGACTCCCAAGACGGTGGGACCTACCGCCTGCATCGAAACGGCGGTGGCGCGTACTTCGACTATGTGGTCGGCCCCCAGTCGCTTAAGGACTACTTGTTCCCGCCCCAGGTCACGCTCCTGGAGTGTCAGCGGCATGGCGCCCAGTGGACGATGCGCGCGCCGGAGCCGCCGTCGCAGCCGCTGGCCGTCCTCGGTCCGCGCTCCTGCGACCTGCACGCGCTAGCCATGCAGGACCGGATGTTCCTGGGCGACCGGTTCGTCAACCCCGACTACGAGGCCCGCCGCAAGGACCTTTTCGTGCTGGCGATCAACTGCGGTCGGGCGGTCTCCACTTGCTTCTGCACCTCGATGGGGACCGGGCCGGCGGTCTCCTCCGGGTTCGACCTGGCGCTGACGGAGCTGCCCGGTCACTTCATCCTGGAGGTCGGCTCCGAGCCCGGCGGGCGGGTTTCCGCCGCGGCCCCCTGGGTGCCGTGCAGCACCCGCGAAGTCGCCGAGTCCCAAGCCGTGCCCCGCAAGGCCGAGATCGAGATGGAGGAGCGGCGGCGGCCGATGCCGGGCCAGCCCCACGGCCGCTACCTCGATACCAGTGGCCTGCACGACCTACTGCTGCATAACCTCGATCACGACCACTGGGACGAGGTCGCCGAGCGGTGTCTGGCCTGCGGCAACTGCACCATGGTCTGCCCGACCTGCTTCTGCTGCGTGGTCCAGGAGGTGACCGACCTGAGCGGCGACCACGTCTGCCGCGAGCGGTGCTGGGACACCTGCTTTAGCGCCGACCACTCGTACATGAACAGCGGGACGGTGCGCAAGCTCACTCGGGCCCGGTACCGCCAGTGGCTGACGCACAAGCTGGCCACCTGGTTCGACCAGTTCGGCGGCTCCGGCTGCGTCGGCTGCGGCCGGTGCATCACGTGGTGTCCGGTCGGGATCGACCTGACCGCGGAAGTCGTCGCCATCCGAGGAGGAGGCCAATCGTGACCGCTATCGCTCCTGTAATCTCGGAGCCGTCGGTAAACCCGTGGCTGCCGAAGGCCGTGACGATCGGGGACATCCAGCCCGAGGTCCCCGGGATCATGACCTACCAGCTCAACTTCGCCGATGAGCACGCAGGCTCCGCGTTCTCCTTCCGGCCTGGCCAATTCAACATGGTGTACCTCCCGGGGATTGGCGAGGTGCCCATCTCGATCAGCTCGGACCCAACCGGTGCGGGCCCGCTCCAGCACACGATCCGGGCGGCGGGCAGCGTCACCTCGGCGCTGGCCCGGAAGCGGGTGGGCGATAGCCTCGGGCTGAGGGGCCCGTTCGGTTCGTCCTGGCCGACGAGCAACTGCAAGGCCCATGACGTCGTGATCGCCTGCGGTGGCGTCGGCTTGGCCCCGCTGCGGCCGGCGATCTACGACATCGTCCGCAACCGCGCCGACTACGGCCGCGTCTTCCTGCTGTACGGGGCCCGTACGCCGGGCGACCTGCTCTTTGCAAGCGAGTATGACACCTGGCGCAACGCCGACATCGAAATTTTCACCACGGTCGATATCGGCGACGCCCGCTGGCGGGGAAATATCGGCGTCGTGCCCACGCTGTTCTACCGCCTGCGGCTTGAAGCGAGGCGCACCCACGTGATGACCTGCGGCCCGGAGATCATGATCCACTTCGTGGTTTTCGAGGCCCTGGCTCGCCGCATCCCCCGCGATCATATCCACGTGTCGATGGAACGTAACATGAACTGCGCGATCGGCCAGTGCGGCCATTGCCAGTTCGGTCCCAAGTTCGTCTGCAAGGACGGTCCGGTGTTCACTTACAAAGAGCTGGCGCCCTTCATGCATACGGAGGACCTCTGAGATGCCCAAGCCCAAATTGGCCGTCTTCAAATTCTCCTCCTGCGACGGCTGCCAGCTCTCGCTGCTTGACGCCGAGGATGAACTGCTGGCCGTCGCCGACGCGGTCGAGATTGCCTACTTCCTTGAGGCCCGCACCCAGGAGATCGCCGGGCCCTATGACGTGGGCCTCGTCGAGGGGTCGATCACGACGGCCCACGACGTGGCCAGAATCAAGATGATCCGTCGCCAGTGCCGGTTCCTGGTGACGATCGGCGCCTGCGCCACTTCCGGCGGCATCCAGGCACTGAAGAACTGGGCGAACGTGCGAGAGTACGTGCAGACCGTTTATGCGACGCCCGACTACATCAACACCCTGGCGACCAGCACACCGATCGCCGACCACATCTTGGTCGACTTCGAGCTCCGCGGCTGCCCGATCAACAAGATGCAACTCGTCGAGCTGATCACGGCCCTTCTGATCGGCCGCCGACCCTGGGTGCCGCGGCACAGTGTCTGCGTCGAATGCAAGCGCCGGCGGACGGTGTGCATCGCGGTGGCGCAGGGAGTTCCCTGCCTGGGGCCGGTGACTCAGGCCGGCTGCGGGGCGATCTGCCCCAGCTTCAACCGCGAATGCTTCGGCTGCTACGGACCGAAGGAGCAGCCCAACCTGGTCAGTCTCGCCGGCTTCTACGGCGGCCGCGGGACCGCGCCGCTCGACCTGGTGCACCTGATCCGCAACTTCAATGGTTACGCCCCCGAGTTCCGCGAGGCGAGCAACGCGATCGAGCGCGGGGAACTGTCCGCCAGCGCCGCCGGTTGACCGACCCGTCTTGAGAGCCGAACCTAACTGAGGGGAGGGAGGACGAAGGCGATGCCAGCCAATCGCAAGTTTGAGGTCAAGGCCCTGTCTCGAGTCGAGGGGGAGGGGGCACTTTATGTCAAGTTCGAGAATGGCCAGGTCGATTGGGTCGAGCTGAACATCTACGAGCCCCCTCGCTTCTTCGAGGCCTTCCTCCGCGGGCGCAAAGTCCGCGAGGTGCCCGATATCACCGCCCGGATCTGCGGCATCTGCCCGGTCGCCTACCAGATGAGCTCCTGCCACGCGTTGGAGAAGGCGCTGGGGATCGACCCCGGCCCGGAGATCCGCCGTCTCCGCAGGCTGCTCTATTGCGGCGAGTGGATCGAGAGCCACGCCCTGCACATCTACCTGCTGCACGCCCCCGATTTTCTCGGCTACGAGAGCGGCATCAGCCTGGCCGCCGACCACCGGGGTGCGGTCGAGAAGGGGTTGCGGCTCAAGAAGATCGGCAACGAGCTGTTGGCGATCCTGGGAGGCCGGGCCATCCACCCGATCAACGTCGCCGTCGGCGGCTTCCACCGCGCTCCCAGCCGCCTGGCCCTCAAGGCTCTTCTGCCCGATCTGGAGTGGGCCCTCCAGGCATCGATCGAGACCCTGCAATTGGTTTCGGCCTTCGACTTCCCGGACCACCAAGTCGATTACGAGATGGTCTGCCTCCGGGACCCGCACGAATACCCCATGAACGAGGGTCGCGTTGTCTCTAACCGGGGGTTGGATGTGCCGATCGAGGAGTACGAGGGCCACTTCCAGGAACGGCATCTACCCCAGAGCAACGCGCTGCACAGCGTGCGGCTACCCGGGATGACCCCCTATCTGGTCGGCCCGCTGCCGCGGCTGAACCTCTGCTTCGACCAGCTTTCGCCCACCGCCAAACGGCAAGCGGAAGCCTGCGGCGTGGCCTGGCCTTGCCGCAACAACTTCAAGAGCATCGTCGCGCGGGCGATCGAGCTCGTCGACGCCTGCGAGGAGGCGATCGCGATCATCAAGGACTACAATGCCGAGCCCTCACCCAGCTTGGCCCCCTACGTCCCGCGCGCCGGCGAGGGATGCCACGCGACCGAGGCCCCTCGCGGCCTGCTCTACCACCGCTACCGCATTGGCGACGACGGCCTCATCGCCGAGGCCAAGATCGTCCCGCCGACTTCCCAGAACCTGGGCCAGATCGAGGACGACCTCCGCGCCTACTTGCCCGGAATCGTCAGCTTCGACGATGCCGAGGCGACCCGGCGGTGTGAGCACCTGATCCGCAATTATGATCCCTGCATCAGTTGTGCCACCCACTTCCTCCGGTTGACGATCGATCGCAACCCGGAACCCGCAGAATCGACCACAAAACCCACGCAGCGGAGTTCGTCCAACAGCGTCAAGTAGCCAGTGAGCTAAGGGAGCCAGTAATGACGCCCGGAAGTGACGCCAGCTCGATCGGAAGCGTCCAGGTCGATACCCGAGTTTTTCCACCCCCCGAGGAGTTCTCCCGCACGGCCCACGTCCAGAGCCAGGAGCAATACCAGGCGCTCTGGAACCGGGCCAGAGACGACCCCGATGGCTTCTGGTCCGAGCAGGCCAGCCGGGTCCTTGAGTGGACCCAGCCCTGGGACCGGGTCCTGGACTGGAACGCGCCGTTCGCCAAGTGGTTCGTGGGTGGACAGCTCAACGCCTCGTACAACTGCGTGGATCGCCACTGCGCCGGCCCGCGCAAGGAGAAGAGGGCGATCATCTGGGAGGGCGAACAGGGCGACCGCCGCGTTCTGCAGTACCAGGACTTGCTCCGCGAAGTGACCAAGTTCGCCCAGGTCCTCAAGAACCTAGGGATCCAGAAGGGCGACATGGTGACTTTGTACATGCCGATGGTGCCCGAGACGATCATCGCGATGCTCGCCTGTGCCCGGCTCGGCGCCCCCCACATGGTCGTCTTCGCCGGCTACAGCGGCGAGTCGCTGGCCGAGCGCATTCGGGACTGCCAGGCCAAGGTCCTGGTCACCGCCGATGGGGGCTACCGACGCGGCAAGATCGTGCACCTGAAGGAGCAGGCGGACGTGGCGGCTGGCCAATGCCCATCGATCCGGCACCTGGTCGTACTTCGTCGCACGGGCCAAGCGGTGCCCATTCAGCCCGGTCGCGACTTCTGGTGGCACGAGCTGATGGCCACTGCGACGCACGCCGACTGCCCACCCGAGCCGGTGGACAGCGAGCATCCCCTCTTCGTCAAGTATACCTCCGGCTCCACGGGCAAGCCCAATGGTAGTCTCCACACGACCGGCGGCTACTTGCTGGGTACGGCGCTGACTGCCGAGTGGGTCTTCGATCTCAAGGAGGACGACGTTTTCTGGTGTACTGCCGATCTCGGCTGGATTACCGGTCATTCGTATACCGTCTACGGGCCACTCGCCCTGGGGGCGACGGTCGTGATGTACGAGGGGGCACCGAACTATCCCGATGAGGGCCGGTTCTGGAAGATTGTCGAGGACTACCGCGTTACGATCCTGTACACCTCGCCGACGGCCATCCGCGCCTTCATGAGAAGTGGCGATCGATTCCCGATGCGGCACGACCTCTCGAGCCTGCGGCTACTGGGCACCGTGGGCGAGCCGATCAACCCCGAGGCCTGGATGTGGTACTACGAGGTCATCGGCGGCAGCCGCTGCCCGATTGTCGATACCTGGTGGCAGACCGAGACCGGGGCCATCATGATTTCGGCCCTGCCCGGTGCCATGCCCGGCCGGCCCGGCTCGGTGAGCCAGCCTCTGCCCGGGGTCTTCCCGATGGTCGTGGACCAGGGGGGGCATCCGGTACCTCCAGGCAAGGGTGGCTACCTGGTCATCACCATGCCCTGGCCGTCGATGCTCCGTACCATCCACCGCGACGACGAGCGGTACAACTTGCAATACTGGAAGGTCGTTCCCGGCGCCTACTACACGGGCGACGGCGCGCGATCCGACGCGGAGGGAAACTACTGGATCCTGGGCCGGGTGGACGACGTGATCAATTCGACGGCAAAGACGATCCCCCGGCGCCCGATCATCCCCCGCCGCCGCGCAAGCGCGGACGTCCACG
>JBKQMU010000280.1:0-8966 GCA_052146555.1 Isosphaeraceae bacterium | reverse complement strand
GTCGGTCCCAGGGTGGTAGGATAAGTTCGAGGCTTCTGGACGTCGGGAGTATCGTATCGTTCGCGGCGAGGGAGCCGCTTCAGATCTGGGCGATTGGGATGTCACTCGTTCTGGTTCCCATCGGCGTGATCGCGGGACTGATCTTGGTAATGGGCTTGCTGGTCCTCTCCGAATCGGCCCTGATCTCGGCCCGTAGCTGGCGGCTGCGGGATTGGGCCGGTCGCGGCAATCGGGCGGCCGCCATTGCGCTGGGGCTCCGTGAAGATCTCGATCATTTTGTCTCGACAGTCCGGCTGGGAATCTCCTTGGTCGGAACGATCGCCGGAGTTTACGCCGGGACTGTGGTCTGGCGAGTCCGGGCGGCATGGGGCTCTGGACACCCAGGTTTTCTTGCTTGGCTGGTCTTGGCGGGTGTGGTTGTCGCGATCGCCGCCCTGGGTTTCCTGGTGGGTCGGCTCCTGCCTCGCAAGTTTGCGCTCCACGAGCCTGAGCGCATCGCCTGCTGGACCGCCGGGCCGATGTTCGTTTTCACGCGGATCGTCGGTCCGTTGGCCTGGTGTCTTGAGAGCCTCACGAAGTTGCTGGCCGGTCTCTTCGGGGTCGAGTCCCCAGCGCGGCCGGCGGTCACCCCCGAGCAGATCAAGGGACTGCTTTGGGAAGGAACGAAGGCGGGCGTGTTCGAGCAGGCTGAGCACGAGATCTTCAAGAGAGTGTTCCGCTTTTGCAAGCGGCGGGCACGCGCGCTGATGACCCCGCGCGACGAGGTGGTCTGGATCGACCTGGCCGATCCTCCTGAGGAGATCCGCCGCAAGGTCATCAGCACGCCGTATTCGCGGTTTCCTGTCTGCGACGAGAGCCTGGACAACCTGCTGGGAATTGTTCAGGTCAAGGACCTGCTGGCGCAAAATTCGGGCGGCAATTCGTTTCGTATCAAGGGGCTGCTGACGCTACCCGCGTTCGTTTACGAAGGGAGCCGGGGGCCGCAGGTGCTGGAGATCCTCAAGAGCTCGTCGACGCATACCGCGGTGGTGCTCGATGAATACGGTTCGGTCGTGGGGATCCTGACCTTGGGCGACCTGCTCAAGGCCGTGCTCGGTGACCTGCCCGATCGTGAAGGCGACGACGAGGCGCCCCGATCGGTCCAGGCGCTGGACGGGTCGTGGCTCCTTGATGGACGCTTTCCGCTGGACGAGTTCCGCGATCTGTTCAACCTCGCCGAGCTTCCCGAGGAAGATTATCACACCCTGGCCGGCTTCGTGGTCACCCAGCTTGGCCACATCCCGCGCGTGGCTGAGACGTTCGACTCCCTGGGGCTGCGGTTCGAGGTCGCCGAGATGGACGCCCAGCGCGTGACGCGGGTCATGGTCCGACCGCTCGGCCCGATGAGGTCTGCCCGCTGAAGGTGCCAGGCCCGGTCCGATTCGTGGCTTTTTCCCAGCATTCAGCCTCTCTTCGGCGCGGGTCTCCGGACCCAGCGGTTTGGCCTGACCGCAGGTCTCCCGCTGGGACCGGTGCGGAGACCTCGGGTCGGCACGGGGTATGGTCAGGAGACCTTGCCACGACTTGGGCTAGAGCCTGTCTGTTGCGGACCGGCTGGAGCAGCCAACCCAGGCGAAGACTTGCTCAACGAGTCGATCGGCCAGGTCAGGCCCTGGCGGGAGCAAGAGCGGAGGGTGGCCGGTTCGGACCAGGTGCACCGTATGCTTTCCGGCCGCCAGGCTCTGCAAGTCGTTGGCAACGGTCAAGTCGGCACGATTGATCCGGCCTGAGGCTTCGGCCTGGCGCACGAGCTCTTCCGCGGTGGCGCGGGAGAGGAGCTTGAATCCGACGAGGTAGACTTCTGGGGACCAGTCCCGCACGCTGCGAATGACCTTGGGAGTGCGGCGGCAGCGGACCAAGAGCTCGTCCTCATCGGAGCTCAGCTTGCCCAAAGTCGGGTCCGGCTCGTAGTCCGAGACCGCCATCGCCAAGAACGCAACATCGATGGGCTGGGTCCGCAGCAGATACTCGAGCGTGCGGGCGTAAGAGTCGACAGTCCCCTCGGGCAGAGCGACGAGATGGAGCCGGTCGCGAACTCTCTTCCATCGTTCGTGGAGCCGGTGCAGTCGGTCAAGCTCGTCTGTGACGTCCGCGGCTTCCAGGTCCAGTTTCGCCTGGCGGAAGACGGGAAGCGCAGCCGACGGCGTATGAACGTGCCAGACGTTCGCCTGCCGGGCTAAGCAGCTCTCGCTGATGGCGGCGGCGAAGCGTCCGGTCGAGACATTGGTGATCGTCCGGACGTCGTCGATCGGGGCGGAAGTACCACCCCCGGTCACGAGCACGTTCACGGGCGCCCGGCTCCTTTCTGGGCTCTTGCACGATCCAACCAAGCTCGGCTAGCCTGGCGAAGTGAACACGCGGCGAAAAGCTCATCCGCAAATGTTGCGGTTGGCAATCGCCCTGGCCATTCTCGAGTCGCTTCTGATGACGCCTGCTCGCGGCATGATTGCTCCGGTCGACCAGGCGGCGTGTGAACTTTTCCACGAGATGGCCGGCTGGCCGATCTACGACCCCCACTCCCATATCGACCCGCGTCATCCGGCGGCCCGCAACCTCGATGAGATTCTCAGCTATCATTACTATACCGAGCTGGCGCACGCCACCGGGATGCCCGTCGATTTCGTCGCCAGTCAGCTCGATGTACGGACCCGCACGGAGAATTTGGCCGGCTATCTCGAGCGCATCGATAACACGGTTCAGTACGCGTGGCTGCTGGAGATTGCCCGAACTTTTCACGGGTTTGCCCACGACCGGTTGAGTCCCCAGAACATCGGCGAGCTCTACGACCGGGCAGATCACGCACACGATGGAGAGGTCTGGGATCGGCAGGTCTGGAAAACCTCCCGGCTGGAAGCCGTTTTCTTGACGAACGATTTCGATGATCCGCTCGAAGGCTGGGACACCGAGCAGTTCGTGCCTTGCCTCAGGACCGACGAGCTCGTGCTGCGACTTCATGAGCCGCGGACCGTCGATCGTCTGCGGCGCACCAGCGTGGTCGATGTTCAGGACTCAGCAAGTCTTCGGGAAGCGGTGGGACGGATCTTTCAGCGGTTTGTGAGCCGCGGCGCGCGGGCCTGCGCCGTCAGCCTGCCGCCGGACTTCGTTCCGCGTCGGGCGACACCGCGGCGCGCTGTCACACCGATTCGCCGCGCCCTCCACGGACTGGACCTGCGTCCCGACGAGCACGAGGAAATCCGCACGTCCGTCTTCTGGATGCTGGCCGAGTTTTGCGCTGAGTTCCAGCTTCCTTTTGACCTCATGATCGGCCCTGTGCGAAACGTCTACCCGGCGGGCGTAAGCGGAGGCCGGGACCTGCTCGACCGCCGCGCGAGCCTGTACGACTATCGCGAGCTGTTTAACCACTTTGCCTCGGTCACCTTCCCCGTCTCGACGTTGGCGCCCGACGCCGGGGCTGAGCTGGTGGCCTATTCCTGGATTTTCCCCAACGTGCTGCCCATGGGGCACTGGTGGTACTCGAACATCCCGGCGTACATCGCGGCGGACTTACGGGCAAGGCTCCAGGCCCTGCCGAGAACGAAGCTCGTGGGTTATTACTCCGACGCCTACAAGCTGGAGTTCATTCTGCCCAAGTTCAACATGTACCGCCGAGTTCTGGCCGAAACACTGGCTGAGGAATGCGTACGGGGCAGGGGATGGCCGCTCGAGCGAGCGCTTGAGCTTGGCAAAGTCGTTCTCCTCGACAATCCTCGAAGAATATTCGGGCGAAATCAGCAAGGTGCCGAGCCGCCGATTTGACCGTGGCGCAATCGAAGGGCATGTTTACCAGTATGAGACGCGGTCTTATCGCGTCCAAACTCCGTGAGCGACCCGCATTCGACTTATAACCAGGCTTCGCACGGTCTCCCGACCGAGTGAGCTCAAGGATACAACCCCATGTGGCGCGCACTCTTGTTGTCAAGGTATCCGGTCGTTCTCATTGCTTCGCTTGCCGTTTTGACTCCCGTGATGCTGTGGGGCCAGGAAAGTCCCGGACTTTCCTCGGGGAGCGGCCAGGGGACAGGAAGCGGGCGTTCCTCCGGCATCCAGCGGAACACAACGCGCTCAGCTTCCGGATCGGGCCCCGATCGCAAGCGATCCGACGACTTCGGTGAAGAAATCCTGCCTCGCCAGGTCCCGGGGATCGAGGCAATTCCTCGCGGGCCGGGGGTCAACGTCCGGTTTCCCGATGATCCCACATTACGCCCGCTGCTTTCAGGCGGCGAGCCACCCTCGCCCCTCGACGCTAACATGGCGGCCCAGGTCACTCCCAGGGTCATCCAGAACACCCGGCTGATCACTGACAGCTACGATCGCAGCCGGGCACTCGAGGAGCTGGCCCGCGAGGCGATTCTCAGCAATCAACTGCTGCTTGCGCATCGGGCACTGGAACAGGCTGCGACGGCCGCGACGGAGGAGCCCAACTCATTGCGGCACGATCAGTTGGTCATCGAGGTCATCACCACAACCGGCCTGCTGACCGAGGCCCTGATCCGCGAGGGCCGGTCTCAGCCCGCGATGCTCGAATCAGATAACGGCAATCCCGAGCCGCTTCCCAAGAAGCTGGAGTCCAGGAGCTCACTTCGGCTGGCGCGGCTGGAGTGGCGGCGTGCCGCCGTGCTCGCCCAGGCCATCATCAACCCCACCTATCGCAGCGAGTACCTGGGTCGCGTTGCCGAGGGAATGGCCCGAGATAGCTCGCGCGTGATCCTGGCTTATGTCCGGCAGCCCCAGGGCACCGACGCGGCGATCGAGCCGGCGAAGCTGGGCCCGGGGGACGTCAGGGACGCCGAACGATTTGCCGACCTGCTGCTGGCTGAAGCCGCGCAGGTTGCTAGCCGGATCGAGCGGCCAATCTGGAGGAACTCAGCACTTGAGCGAACGGCGATCTCTGCGGGTGAGTCGCAGCAATACCCACGGGCTTTCGCCGTTGCGCGGAGCATTGAGAACGCAGAGGCGCGGGCCCAGGCTCTGATCTTGGTCGCCGAATCGCAGTGCCGGCACTCGGATGTCAGCGAGGCCACCAAGACCTACGCCGAAGTCGCCGAGGCCGTGGCCCGCGTCGAGCAGGACGGCCTCCGGGGCGTTCTCACCGGCTTCTTGGTCGATAGCTTGATCTCGACCGGACGGTTCGAGGACGCCCGAGCTTGCCTGGTGCTTTACCCGACCGAGTCCGAAAGGTTTGTGGCTTTGGGAGCCATCGCCGAAGCGGAGGGCAGGCGTGGCTCCGCCGATCGGGCGCGCGAGTGGATCGCCCGGGATGCTCCTGAAGCCTATCGCTCGGCGCTGTACCGTCGAGTCAACAATGGCGTTCTCGCCAAGATCAGCAGCTCGCGGCAAAGCCAGTTCTCGGACCGTGAGAGAATGCCCGCAGGCTCCCAGTGATCGACGATCGCGACTGCCCGCCACCCTTGAGCAAGATCATTGCCCCGGAAGCTTGCAGCGTAACAGGTTACGGCAACCATCCCAGGCGATGCGCAGACCCTGGCAAGCAGAGGTGCTAAGAGCTCGAGCCAGCCCCTGATCGCTCATAGGAACCACCGGTCATTGGACTCCGCCCTTGGTCACGCAGAATTTTTTTGATTTTGCGCGAACCTGAATGGGCGATAGGATATCTATGGAGGTGACTTCCAGTCATAGCGTTCATCGTGTTGACGCTGCCTAGGGCGCACTGTGCCCTCGGCCGGGAGGCCTTTTCGCCTTGACCGGGTACGGTGCCCGGTCCCATCGAGATCTCGGGAGCCAGTTGGAACCCATGACTCGGTAACAGAGAAAGAAGGGCGTCTGCGAGACGCCTTTTCCCCCGTGAGGCTCCGAATCCGCGAGCCGGCACCTTCCCGGTTTCATGCACCGGAAGAGTCGCCGAAAATCGTCCTAAAGCGGAATCGGGCCTTGCCATAGGATCCCGCCCCTCCGGGCGGATGCGAGGGTTTAGCCATGTTCTACCGCACGAACCTGACGCTGTCGGCGCTTTCCAACCGGCTGAATCTCGGGACGCGGTCGCTCGTCCAGACGACGAGCGCCAATCATGGCAATCAGGCCCTTCGCATCCGTCACCCCTATCATGACGTCATGCGCGATAAGATGGCGTGGTGTGTCGCATCTCCATTTAAACCAGTGGGTTACGACATTCCGCGCAGCTCAGGCTCGATCATTACCGGCCAAGAAGAGCGATTTGTGGATCAAGCCGGTCGGGTATCGAGCTTCTCGGCTTGCCAGAACACAGTCAGTCCCGGACCGGAGCAGCCAGGGCGAGTGAGCCAGCCTGCTGCCGGCCAGCGCGAACCTTTCTTTCGACCCGCCCGGCGAAGTCCTCGGCCTGCGCCAGCCATCGTGCTTGCGCTGGTCTCGGGTCGGTCTCCGGGGCGAGCCGCAAGTGAAGGCTGGTGCGCGGGATTAACCGCGAGGCTAAGAGCGATAGCAGGAGCGCTTGCTCCGGCTCTCTGCACTGCCGCAACGGTTACCGGGGCCTGAGACCCAAAGGCAAGTAGGGCAAGGTCAGGGCTCGCTGAATCGAGCTGGAACGATCGAGTGGTTCTCCGGAAGTTGACTCGGTCGTTCGAGTTCGAATCAGGCGATGCGCTCCGGGAAACTTGCCACGGCACATCACGCGGCAATCTCCGCTTGTGGACCTTTTCCACAAGCTGCGATACACCGCGATCGCGCAAGAGAACAGTCGCCACGCCAGGTCGCGCACCGGAAGCGGACGATTCGAGCGTCCTCGAAATCGTGCGTTCCGGAGAGCCTCGGACCGAAGCGCTGGGCGTTCCGACGGTCATGATGGCGTCCCGACTTCGAGCTCCGCATTTTCAAGGCCGCGGTAGCGGCTGCGGAGGTTCTCTGTCGGGCCATTCCCCTGGTGGGGAAGGTGGGTCCCGTGGTGGTCTTGGAAAGGGAGCAAACCCGGACGGACTCCTGGTCTGATGTTGCCGATCTTGTCTTGCTGGCCCAGGACGGAGACCGTGACGCGTTCGGCCGGCTTGTCGAGCAGTTCCAGCCGACGGTCTACTCGATCGCCGTGCGCCGGCTGGGCAACGCCAGCGAAGCGCTGGAACTGACGCAGGAGGTGTTCTTGCACATTCTGCGGCGGATCCAACAGCTCCGCGAGCCCGAGCGGTTCGCCGGCTGGCTGCGCCAAATTGCCGTGCGGATGGCGATCAATCATGCGACGCGACGGGTGGCGCCGACGGCCGTCGAGAACAGCGTCCTGGAGGGGGCCTGCGAGCGGACTGGCCAGCCCTTGGATGAGCTGATCAGCCGCGAGCGAGCCGAGCGACTCTGGGCGGCGATGGGCCGGCTCCGGGCGCTGGATCGCGAGACCCTGATCGCCTTCTACGTGCGCGGAATGTCGCTGGTCGAGATCGCCGAGGAACTGGTGGCTCCGCTGGGAACCATCAAACGCCGGTTGCACACGGCGCGTAAGCGGCTGCGGGCGGAGCTGGAGGCCTCGGTCGAAAGCGCGGACGAGTGGACCTCCGGCCTGGCGCTGGATGCCGCGGAGCTGGAGGACCCGTGCGATCCAGCCGACCTGGTCGCCGGTGTCTCGACGTCCGCCTGGTGATCGGTAGAAACGAGAAGCGTTGATACGCTCGAAGTAACTTAGTCAGGGTCAAAAAGCGCCCCTCATCCGCCGCTGCGCGGCACCTTCTCCCGGGCGGAGAAGGTATCGTCTTCCCTTCTCCCTGCAGGGAGAAGGTGGCCGAAGGCCGGATGAAGGGGCCCAATAGCGGCGATCGTCTCGATGCCCCCCATCCGCCGCTGCGCGGCACCTTCCCCGAGGGGACCAGATGTGATCAAGGGGCCGCCGGCGTCTCTGCCGAAGCGGTCCGAAGCGCATTGCGGTCGTTCTCGTAACGTGCCCGCTCGGCGAGATACGCGTTGCCCTTGCGCTCGAGTCCCTTGTATCCCAGCCAGGAGAAGACGATCATCGGCACGAACAGGATCAGGATCACCAAGAGGCCGATATCAGGCCGGCCGAAGATGGAGAAGAGCACGAGGAACATGACCGAGATGATGGCCGGAACGATCATCAAACCCCAGGTCACGCGCCGGTACCGCGCCAGTTGTTCCTCGATGGGCTCGACCCCCAGCCGCAGCCTGCCCAGCCGCTGGGACCATTCCCGCTCTCGCTCCCGCCAACGGTCCTCCAGCGCGGACCAGCGGCGATTCATTTCGACATTCATCGGCACGCTCTTGGAATGCTCCACCTGTCAGGACGTAACTTGAGCTCAACCACTGATGTTATTTTATGCTCCCTGCCCGCGCAGGTAAACGAAGCCTGATCCGGCCCAGGACAGGAATGTGCGAGTCGACCCTTATCCCGCCAGCTCGCGAAGGCGGTTGATTAGATCGAGCGCCTTGGCGGGACTGAGATCAGCCGGATCGAGCTCGCGGAGCTCGATGAGCAGCGGGTCGGGCAAGGCGGCGAAGAGGCTGCCGGAGAGGGCCCGGCCGGACTTGACCTTGCGGCGGATCGGGCCTTCGGGCAGGCCGGGGTCGGGGCCGTGCTGCTTTTCGAGGAAGGCGAGGATCTCCCGGGCACGCTCCAGCACCGGCGCTGGTACGCCGGCGAGGCGAGCGACGTGGATGCCGTAACTCTGGTCGGCCCCGCCGGGAATGATGCGATGCAGAAAGACGATCTCGCCCTGACTTTCGGTGGCGGCAACGTTGGCATTGCGAAGCCGCGGCTTGGTTTTTTCCAGCTCGACCAGCTCGTGGTAGTGGGTGGCAAAGAGGGTCCGGCAGCCGATGGCGTCGTGGATGTGCTCGGTGATGGCCCAGGCCAGCGAGATGCCGTCGAAGGTGCTGGTGCCGCGGCCGATCTCGTCGAGGATCACCAGGCTCGAGCCCGTAGCGTTGTTCAGGATGTTGGCCGTCTCGGTCATCTCGACCATGAAGGTGCTCTGGCCGCGGCTCAGCTCGTCGGTCGC
>JBKQMU010000279.1:0-9536 GCA_052146555.1 Isosphaeraceae bacterium | reverse complement strand
CCGACTCGGTGCACATCGTGTCGCCCCAGCCGCCTCGAAGAACGTCGTCGAGATCGACATCCTCACCCTCTTCTCGAAGTGTGTCCAGGACCGTTTTCTGGCCCAGTCCGCCCATCAAGAGCCGCGTTGAGTCGGCCTTGGGGTCGCAGCCGACCACCATGACCTTGCGGCCCATCTCCGCCAGCGCCGCGACCGTGTTCTGGGTCGTGGTTGACTTGCCGATGCCGCCTTTGCCGTAAACTGCCACCTTACGCATGGAAAGCTCCTCTCGCGAAGTTGGCCGAGAGATCACCAAGGTGAATCAGGTGGTCGATCGGACCAGTCTCGGCTCGCGCCGAGCGGTTCCCGAAAATAACGCGGCGGGTATGGAGCTCCGGGAACCAGAAGCTCACATGGCCGAACGTGATGAACCGGGAGGGGATGAGTGGGAGAGCCCCATTCCGTGAAGGTTCATCGGCTCAATCTTGGATCCCACGGTATCAGGAACCAATTGCCTGTAGACTAGAGCAAGTTGAGTGCCAAAGTCGGCGATGCACTTTTCCACCCTGCCGGCCTTGCGCTGAAGGCTGATCGAGAATTGCCGGCGGAGCCCTCTTTTTCAGGGTCCCCAGCGGTTGGGGAGGTTCCAAAATTGCGTTCCGTGCCGGGGCAGTCTTCTCGGGAATCTCACAAGAAGCAGCCGAGGCCAGGGAGCCGCGCTACAATTCTGTACCGCGATTGGGGCCTCGGTGACATAAATGTTGCGCCCGGCATCATCGAGGCCGTACCTCGAAAAGATCGCTGGGAATCTGGGGTATCCTGTCGCGATGGGAGCGCCTGCGCGACGCGCGACCGCATTTGCGGGGCACATTCTCCCACTGGGAGAAGGCATGATCGTATCATCAGATTCTTAAAGCTGCATGCAACGCGCGAAAAACCGCGCTAAGCCTCGTCGCTGCCACGTTCCTGCTTGAACAGGTTCTGGTAGTCGATGCGAAGATTGCCGAGCTTGTAGCGGACCATCCGGGCGGTGATGCCAAGCTCGCGTGCAGTGGCGTTGATGTTTCCGCCGGTCCGCTTGAGGGCATCAGTGATCAGGTCGCGCTCGAAGATGGAAGTGAGCAGTTTGAAGCTGCCCGAGGCGGTGTGGTCGGTGCCTTCGGGCATTTGCAGGGTGGGAGGAAGGTGATGTCCGGCGATGACGCCGTCGTCGGAAAGAAGGACAGCATGCTCGATGCAGTTTTCCAGCTCGCGAACGTTGCCCGGCCAGTGGTAGGCAATCATCATGTTGATCGCTGGCGTGCTGATCCGATGAATTGGTTTGCCCATCTGCTTGGCGTACTTCTCGACGAAGTGATTGGCCAGAAGCAGGATGTCAGTGCGGCGCTCGCGGAGCGGAGGAAGCCAGATCGAAAACACGTTGATCCGGTAGTAGAGATCCTGACGAAATGTGCCGGCCTTGACCGCGCTTTCCAGGTCTCGGTTGGTGGCCGTGACGATCCGCACGTCCACACGCACCGCGTTGTTGCTGCCAACACGCTCGAACTGGCGCTCTTGCAGGACCCGCAGCAACTTGACCTGAACCGACGGTGAGAAATCGCCGATCTCGTCCAGGAACAGGGTACCTCCGTTGGCTTCCTCGAACCGGCCGATCCGCGCGCTGACCGCACCGGAAAATGCACCCCGCTCGTGGCCAAACAGCTCACTTTCCAGCAAGTTATCGGAGAGGGCCGCGCAGTTAACCTTGATGAACGGGCCATCCTTGCGGGCGCTTTGGAAGTGGATCGCCGTGGCCACGAGCTCCTTACCCGTGCCCGATTCTCCGCGGATCAGGCAGGTGGTATTCGCTTTGGCAACCTGGTTGATGCGCCGGTAGACCTCGCGGGCAGGGGTGGAATTGCCGACCATGTTCACCGGGCGAGCGCTTTCCTGGAGTGCATCGCGAAGTTTGAGGTTCTCGATCTCCAGCGCCTCGCGCTCGAGCTGCGCCGAGCGCCTGGCCTTGACATCATGGGCGATCATGCTGGCCACGATCGCCAGGAATTGCTCCTGGTCCTCGAGTACGGACCGTTCATAGCACGGTAGGTCTACGGCCAGTGTGCCAACCACCTGGCTGCCGACGACGACCGGCACACAGATGAAGCTGAGCTGCGCCTTCTCGGCTTCGTCCCGGGCGTGAGCCCGATCCTGGAATCGCGGCTCATCGGAGATGCGAGGGACGATGATCGACTTTCCGGTTCGTAACGACTCTCCTGTGATTCCTTCTCCCGCGCTATAACGAACCTTCTCCCGCTCGTCCTGGCTGATGCCGCTGGCCGCCGCAAGCAGCAGCTCGGAGCCATCGGGCGATAGGAGCATGACCGTCCCTCGGGTCATGCCCAGCTCGGACTCGAGGATCTGCAGAATTCGCAGCAGCGTTTCTTCTTGACCGGATCCGGCGGCCAGTACTTGCGCGGTGGCGTGAAGCGCCCGAAGATCGCGATGCGGCGAGCAGGCGCGATCTAGGCATTTGAGTGAAGAGGCCTCGTCCGGCTCGAGCAAGTCCATGCGTCGCCTCCCGAGTCCTCTCCGAGTAGAACTTGCCGCGGGTGTGTTCCTTGGGAGAGGATGCGTGGCAGACGTGGAACGTGCCGCGGGCGTGTTCCGTGGGAAAGGATGCGTGGAAGACAAGGTTCGCATCCGTGGAGGGGGGTCGCTTGAAAACCTCAGACAGTTTAGGAGCTCACCTGGCGGGTTCGCGGATTAAGTCGCTCCGAAAGTAGGGATGTTGCCTCAAGATAGACGTTTTTCGATCGGCAAGTACTTACGCCGAGTCGGCCCAGCATAGAGTTGCCAGGAGCGAGCAATGCGACGTTTGGGGTCATGTTCGCGGTGGTAGCAGCCGCACGCGTTGATCATCGCCATGGGGTGACCATCGGGAGGAAAGCCCTTGAAATGGTTCCTCATCCCCTCGTGCAACAGTAGTTGCTCGTTAAGCAGCTCGCGAAATCTGGCAAGCTGTGGCTCCCTCGGCAGCTCGCCGTAGATGAGTAGCCACGCCGTCTCCACGAAGGTGCTATGCTCGGCCAGCTCTTCGATGGGATAACCCCTGTGTTGCAAGATGCCGCGCTCGTCGTCAATGAACGTCATCTTGCTCTCACTGGAACGGCTGTTGCTGAATCCCTGGCCAACGGTAATGTGGCCGGTCTGGTCGCGCAGTTGCGAGATGTCAACAGCATGCTCATCTTCCGATCCGGTGATAATCGGCGACTCGGTCTCTTCCCCGGGAAGTTACAGTACGGCCGCCTTCAAAGGGAAAGATTCTGCTCTCTCGTCCGTGACGATGAGCATCGTCAAATCCTTCGAGGTTGAACGGCGGACGCCTCGATAAACCACAGGCTCCGCAATTCTTGTGCCGGTATTTTATCCCGAGCGTAACCCAAACTTCTCACCCGAGTTGATTGAAACAGACCAACCCCAGTCATCGATCATGGCCCTTCTCAGCGGTTGAATACTTGGGCAATTCTGATGGATTCTTGGGCATTCGGTGCCGTGCGAGCCGGGGCGGTGTCCTACGGTGACTGAACGGCCCGAAACCCGAATCATTCCTCCCAAGTCCAGATATGATCGGTTAATTTTGCGGCCATTGCGGTCGATCGCTGCTGCCACTTTCCGTTCGAGCCCCTCACCCGCAGGGTGCCCACCGCCCATCAGAAATTGGAACTGTTGGGCGTGAAGTAGGTCATCGACTCGTGGATCTCCCAGTCCTTGGAGAAGCGGTAGGTCTTCCGCACTTTCCGCGCGTTGCGGCCTCGATCTGTGCCGTTTTGCCGTTCCATCAAAGACGTGTTCACCTGGGAGCTCGCCTGCGACCGTCGCAATGCCCGGTTCAGACGATGTTCGGTTCCGAAGACCAGTTTCTTCTCGACCGAGACGCCCGGTTCCCCTAGCGGCGCTTCCCCACAGTGGCAGAGGTCAACCCCTTGGGAAGTTCGCGCCTGGGCAAGATCCGGAGACGCCCCGGGTCCTGTGCGTGCCGGGGGATCGACCGGCACACCGAAGACCGGACGAGCGCCGATTCAGAGGCACCATAGTCGTCCGTCGTGATCAGTTCCGGAGTGCGATCTTGCAACCGCTCCTTGACCTCGTGGACGACCGCCTCGGTATTCTCGATCGTCCGGCCACCGGGGAGAACGGCACGTACCAAGCGGTGCTCGGGGCCGAGCGCCACCTGGTCCCAGCAATCGCCACAGTTAGCATCCGCGGGGTCGTCGGGCTCGCAGTTTTTCTGCTTCTTTTCCACGAACGACCATTTCTCGTCGAATTGCACCTCCTTGGTCTCGGGGGGAAAAGGCCACCAACTCGTCGTGGGCAGCCTTAGCGTGCTGGCCGGCCCAGTCTGGCCAGTCGCGTCACGGTGTCCCGATGGACCCCGGCCAGTCGCGAGGTCTGGCGGATTCCCAGCCCTTCGCCGAGATGTTTCAGGACCTCCAAGACTTTGGCGTGGGGAAGCTTGGAATTGAACAACGCCGTTCCCTTGAACTCGGAGAAGCGGCACAAACGTTGCAGTAGAGGGGTCGATGATCGTGTTTGCCATACATCCCACAGACAGAGAGATTGCCGGCGTCACGTTGACCATGACGTTCACAATCGGGATTCTGGCAGCAGAAGGCGGCGAGACCGTGAGTGCCGTCCGTGACAAGGTGAAATCCTGGAGTTGACGCAACCGTCCACATGCGACGACGTTCGCATCGTAACCATGGCGTCACAATCATTCAACGGTCGTAGGACACCACCTTCAAGACGCGCCGGGTCATCTCTCGGTTGCGGAAATCAACGTCTCTGGAACTGGAGATGCACGCGCACGACGACCTGGGCATGGCAACGGCGAACAGCTTGGCCGCCGTGCGCGCCGGTGCGACCCACGTCAACACCACGGTCAACGGTTTGGGCGAGCGCGCCGGAAATGCCCCGCTGGAGGAAGTCGCCGTCAGCCTCAAGCTGCTTTACGGCGTGGAAACCGGAGTCGAGCTACCCAGGCTGCCGGCGGTATCTCATCGCGTGGCGCAGGCTTCGGGCCGGCAAGTTTGCTGGCAGAAGAGTTTAGTCGGTGAGGGGGTCTTCACTCACGAAGCAGGCATTCACGTAGACGGCCTTCTGAAAAACCGCATAAACTACCCGGGAGTCGACCCCTCGCTGTTGGGTCGAGAACACCGCCTTGTGCTCGGCAAGCACTCCGGTTCGCATGCCGTCACGCGGGCGCTTTCGGCTTTGGGCTTGGACGCCGGGCCCGACGAGGTCGCGGAGATCTTGAGACAGATCCGGTTGTTCGCGGCCTGCTCCAAACGTCCGCCGACCGACAACGACCTTCGCGGATGGCACGCGCGGGTTATCTCCCATCGAACACTACCCGTCGGAGAATCAGTGCTGTGAGTCGCACTTTGATAGAGGAGGAACTCAAAGAGCTGGAAAGCGCCGAGGAGTTCCTGAATTACTTTGGTGTGCCCTTTGACGAGCGTGTCGTTCAGGTCAGTCGTTTACACATTTTCTAGCGGTTCCATGACTACCTCGACACGGCACGACCGACCCTGCCGGAAACGGCTGATGCCCTGCGCGCAGCCTACAAAGAGCTGCTGACCCGGGCCTACCAGGATTTTGTCGAGTCCGACGCAATCACGGAGCAGGTATTCAAGGTTTTCCAGGACGTCCGCGGTGAGACATTTGTCCCGACTGAAGGCCTGGGGCTCGATCTGAGAAAGCCCTGCCAGGAGTAATGCATGAAAGCGGTCTTTGATTACGGAGACATGGTCCGCGTCATCCGCTCAATCCGCAATGGCGGCACGTTCCCGGGAGTGGAAACGGGAGTTCAGCTCGTGCGTGCGGGCAACGTGGGATATGTGCGTAACATAGGGACGTATTTGCAAGAGCAGATCATCTACGCCGTTCACTTCATCGGCGAAGACCGGGTTGTGGGCTGCCGTGAGGAGGTGTTGGTCTCCATCGACGCGCCTTGGACCGTCACCCGGTTCTTGTTCCGAGATCGAGTCGTGACTCGAATTCCTTTGGCCATCGATGGGCAGGTCGTCGTCGACAAAGGCGCTGAAGGCGAAGTGGTGCTTCGGCTGGGCGAGGGGCAGGAAGTGCCCAGCTATCATGTCGACTTCAACGGTCACGTCTTTGAGGTTCCGGAGACCGCTCTCGATGCTGCCCCGATTCCCGGCCAAGACCCGAATCTGGTTGCTTGAGCCCCGCGGGACCGTCGGCTCATACAAGTGGAGCAAGTGCTCATGCTTCCGCAGCTCTCATTGGACGAACGACAGCGCTACAGCCGACAGATCGGTCCTGGGGTCCTATCGGCCGAGGCCCAAACGCGGTTAAAGGGCTGCGTCGCGCTTGTGACACGGATTGGCGGAGTGGGCGGACCGGCCGCGATGGCACTGGCGATGGCCGGCGTTGGCAAGCTTATCGTCGCGCATGGCGGTCTGCTCGAGTCACCCGACTTGAACCGACAGGTTCTGGGCTCCGAAGCGGGCGTCGGTTTGCCTCGGGCCGAGCAGTTTGCAGCGAGCATTCGAAGCGTAAGCAGGTTCGTCGATCTTGAGGTCATCGACCACGAACCCAACGACCGCGAGGCAGCAGATCTGGCGCGTCGCGTGGACATCATCCTGAGTTGTCCCGCCGACTTCGAGCATCGGCTCCGGCTCAGTCGCGCAGCGCGTCACGAGGGAGTGCCGTTCATCGACGCCGCCCAATGGGGGATGGCGGGATCGCTCCTTGTGAGCGATGGGATCAGCACTCCTTGCCTTGATTGCGTTTACCCGGACCAGCCTCCTTTCGAAGTACAGTTTCCAGTGATTGGCGCCATCTCGGCGGTGATGGGGAACCTTGCGGCTCTCGAGGCAATCAAAATTCTCAGCGGAATCGGTCGTCCCATGTGGGGCCAGATGCTCTTGGTCGACGGCTTCGGCGGCCAGACGCGTCAAATCGCCTTGAAGCGACGCGCATCATGTCCCGTGTGCGGTGCTTACCCGCCGGCCACGGGTGAAAAGATCAAGACCTCGTCATCCTCACCGAGCGTTTTGGCCCGGTGATCGGCTACGGTACCGAGGTGCTCTCCAGAAACCGCTAACAGCGCGCCTGGCGAGATTGGTCTGTGATTTGAGCGAAGCGTCTCGAGGACAAGTTCGATCGACGCACCATCGGCCAATTCCAATTCGTCGGGTAAAGCCTCCGCTACATCGTACTGACGGCCCGTGATCTTCACTTTGATTCGCATGCTCAATCCCTCCTGCTCGTGCCTCCGACGGCTGCTTAACGATATTTTAGTTCGTGATTGACCACCTTGCAAAGTCCCAGATTCGCACGAGCACCGTGCGCTGCTGCTTCGTTTATGGGCAAGAAGACTGTCGTCAAACCCGCAGATGTCCGCTACAAAAGCGGGGAGGGCATTCTCGGACAAATTCTCGAGCGCGGCGAGACCATCGTGGTCAATCGAATCGCCGACGAACCCCGTTTCATCGGGCGCTTGGGAATCTACGACCCAAACCTCCCCTTCATCGCCGTGCCGATCCGGCTGGGCTCACGGATCGTAGGGGTCCTTGCGGCTCAGCCGAATGAGCCGGCGTCCGCTGAACTGAAGGATCGGGCACGATCCCTTGAGATGGTCGCCAATCTTGTCAGCCAGGTGATCCGGCTTTCCTGGAGCATGGCCGAGGAACGCAAGCATCTCGTCAGCGAGCGCGACCGGCTGTTGCAGGAAGTTCGTGGCCAGTACGGGTTTGACAAAATCATCCGCCGTTCTGCGCTCATGAGGCGCGTCTTTGAACAGGTCCGGGCTGTCGCCAAGTGGACGACAACGGTTCTGATACGCGGCGAGTCCGACACGGGCAAAGAGCTTGTGGCCAACGCGATTCACTACAATTCGCTACGAGCCGACAGGCCATTCATTCGCCTGAACTGCGCCGCGCTTTCCGATCAGCTCCTCGAGTCTGAACTCTTCGGTCACGAGAAAGGGGCATTCACCGGCGCCGCTGACCATCGCCTCGGCCGCTTCGAGCAAGCCGACGGCGGCACACTCTTCCTTGACGAGATCGGTGAAATCTCCGCCACCTTCCAGGCAAAACTCTTGCGCGTCCTTCAAGAGGGCGAGTTCGAACGAGTCGGCAGCTCCCAAACGCGAAATGTCGACGTACGCATTATCGCCGCCACCAACCGCAACATCGAGGAAGACGTCGAGTCCGGTAAGTTCCGCGAAGATCTCTATTACCGGCTCAATGTGATGCCGATCTATATGCCCCCTTTGCGAGCTCGGATCGAAGACTTGCCCGACATCTCGCGTTTTTTGGTCAGCAGAATCGGCGCTCGCCAAGGACGTCAATTGCTTCTCACTGACAGCGCCCTTCGGCTCTTGATTCAGTATGGCTGGCCGGGAAACATCCGGGAGCTGGAAAACGTGCTGGAACGAGCGGCCGTCATGGCGGACGACGGCCTGATCAACCATGAAGCCTTGACTCTGACCGGTCTTGAGGATCGCATCCTTTCCCGCGGAGGAAACCTTACGCAGCCCAAGGTTAACTTCAACGACCCCGAACTCGACGAGCGTGAGCGAATCGTCTCGGCTTTTGAATGTGCAGGGTGGGTCCAAGCCAAGGCCGCTCGGTTGCTCGGAATGACCCCTCGTCAGATCGCCTACCGCATCCAGCAGTCCAATATCAAAATGAAAACATATGATCGCCTTGTAATGTCCTGGAGTTTGTCAGCAGCCATCGTTGACGTTTGTGCCGATACTCGAAGCTCTTTGCCAGTAACACGCTTAAGCCACCTCGATCCGAAGGCGCGAACGCCGCGGGATGCCTTCCGGCGTACGGATCGACGCAGCACTCGCCCCATGAACGCCCGCCAGCGGCAATCTCTGGCTCGACGGACTGCGCCGCCGGGCTGTTGGCACAATTTGTCCGCAATGGCGCCCAAGCCTACAGCCAGCCGAGACGCCTGAAGGCACCGTAGACCAGATAGACTCCGAGACCGCTTATAAAAAGGCCGAAAGCGAGCCTCAGGTACGGACCGGGGAGGCGGTTTGCGACATAGGCCCCGACCCATGCGCCGACAATCATCATGGCCGCCAGGATCATCGCCGCTCGAACATCGACGTTGCCGTGTCGGTAATACTCGAGGGCGGCCGCCAGTCCGATGGGCGGCAGCAGAACCGCCAGGCTTGTCCCGGTCGCTTTGTGCTGGGTAAAGCCGGCCCAGTAGATCAGCGCAGGAACGATCACGATTCCGCCGCCAACCCCGAAGAGTCCGGACGCGAAACCACCGATGAGCCCGATCACGACGAACACGAGCCACAAGGGCATGGAAATGGCCTGGGCCTGGGTCTCGGGGTAGCACCGCCTGTGGAGCGTACAGCTCTTTCCGCCCGAGGTCGAGAGCGTGAATCCGAAAACCAGCCCCTAACTGATCTTCGACAGTATACAGCCGCAACATCTTGTAGTGCAGGCATTTGCAGATTTACATGCGCGGCGTGGCACCAGGATCTGGCGGCGTGGCGGCGGGCTCTGGGGCGGTTTGTTGCACCG
>JBKQMU010000278.1:0-17001 GCA_052146555.1 Isosphaeraceae bacterium | reverse complement strand
CCGAAACCGAGATGTTCCGCGTCTTCAACATGGGCGTCGGCCTGGTCATGATCGTCGCCGAATACTATGCCGAGTCGATCGTTCGCCATCTCAAGTACAAGGTCAAGGTGCCCACCTGGATCATCGGTGAGGTCATCGAAGGAAATCAGGAGGTCGTCTGGGCTTAAGGGTGAGGATCTGGGCCCACCACGGGCCCTTGGTCCCGCCGCAAATCCAAATGGCATGATTGGCAGGGCGGTTCTCTTTGGTGTCCGGGCCCGTATAATAGTCGATCAATCGAAGACCTCGGCCTTCACGTCTCCGGGAGCTAGGCATCATGACTCTGGGCACGCAGACTCAGCCTGCCGGCAAGCTGCTGGACTACGAGCAATTCATCGATCACCAGCTCGCCCGCACGCGGTCGCGTATCAAGATGACGGACGTCTTCACCGCACTTTTGATCTTGTTGGGGGGACTGGTCGCCACCCTGCTTTTGGAAGTTATCCTGGACCACGCCTTGGGCTTGCCTTTTGTGGTGCGCCAGCTCGTCTTGGTGGTCGGCTCGATCGCGGCCTTTTCGTACGCGATGCTGCGGGTTGTCCTGCCCCTCGTACTGCGGATCAACTCGGTTTACGCCGCCAAGACCATCGAGGGAGCCGACGCCGCGTTCAAGAACAGCCTGATCAACTATCTGACCTTGCGGTCCCATCGCGAGAAGCTGCCCAAGTCGGTCATGGCGACGCTCGAGGCCCGGGCAGTCAGCGACCTGGCGCACGTCGAGGTGGACAACGTCGTCAACCAGCAGCAATTGATGAGGGCCTTCTACGCGTTCTGCGGGGTCGTTCTCCTCTTCAGCATTTACTATGCGCTGGCGCCCAAGAGCATCCTCGATTCGGCGCGGCGGGCGTTCCTGGCCGACGTGGTTCGGCCGACCAATACGCGGCTCTTGGCCATCAAGCCCGGCGACGCCGAAGTCGTGGCCGGCCTGCCGGTCGTCTTCTCGGTCGATGTGAACCACGGCGTGCGGCCCGAGAAGGTCCGCCTGCATTATAGCGTTGACGGAGGTAAGTTCTACGCGATCAAGGAGTTCGAGGCTGGAAGCAACTACTACGACCCGTGGCAGACGAGGCTCGACAACCTGCAGCAGACGATGGACTACTACGTCACCGGCGGCGACGCCGAATCGCTGCACTACAAGCTTAAGGTGCTGCCTGCCCCCATGGTCACCTCGGTGAGCCTCGATTACGAGTTCCCCAGGTATACCGGCATTCCGCCGCGAAAGGATATCGAAGGGGGGAACGTGGAAGCCATCGAGGACACGAAGGTCACGGTCCACGCCACGACCAATGAACCAGCCACGCAGGGCACGCTCAACCTGACGACGGGCGACCTTGCCCCGATGACCGTCGCGGCGGACGACCCCTACAAGCTGACCGGTCAGTTCAAGGTCACAAAATCCGGCACCTACACGATCAAGTTCCGGACCACCGGCAACCAGCTCAACCCCAACCCGGTCGTCTACGACATCATCGCCATCGCCGATCGTCCTCCTCAGGCCAAGTTTCTGGCTCCCGACCGGCCGACCATCAGGGTTCCGGCCAACGTCAAGGTCGACTTCGTGATGGCCGGCTCGGACGATCACGGAGTGAAGGACGCGACTCTCCACGTGAACCTCGAGAATGAGAGCTTGCTTTCCAAGAACGTGCTCGAAGGCCGGTCCGTCGCGCCCAATTTCAGGGCGACGGAAACCATCGATCTGGCCCAGATGCGCCTCAAGCCTGGTCAGAAGCTCAATTACTGGCTGACCGTTCGCGACAACCACGAGCCCACCTCGCATAGCGTGCCAACGGCAACCCAGTTCATTGAGGTCATCGATTCGGTCGCACCGGCCGAGAAGCAGAAGCTTGAAGAGAAGCAGTCCAAGCAGCGCGAAGAGTTCCAGCCGCCCCCGCCCGCGGAGCCCGAAAACCAGGACAATACGGCGGCGCGCGACGAATCCCCCACCGAGGAAAAATCGCCTGCGGGGCAGTCGGACCAGGGCCAGACCGCACAAAAGCCCGGCGAAGGAGGGGGCGACCGAGGGGCCGACCAAGCCGGCCGGGGACCGCAGGACAAATCGTCCGGGCCCGATCGGGGTGACTCAAACAGCGAAGCCGCCGGCGCTTCGAACCAGCCGAGTCCGGCAAAGGGACAGCAACCCCCCGCCAGTGATCCGCGGTTCCAGAAGCTTCAGGATAGCCTTCAAAAGAGGGGGTTGCTGAACCAGAACCCCAGCAAGAACACCCCTCCTCCCACGGGCCGGCAGCAGCCGAATTCCAGCGGCGCAAGTGGGAACAGCCAGCCTAACGGAGACTCCGCACAGCCTCGCGACGGCACTCAGTCCGAGCAAGCCGGCGGTCCATCGCGGCCTAACACCGGCGCACCGCCGTCTTCCCGGCCTCAGGACCCATCGCAAGGCCAGGCAGGAAACGCGGACCAGCCGCCAGTCCAGTCCGGCCAGAGAGATACGCAAAACTCCGCCGGCAGCCAGCCGCAGTCGCAGTCGCAACCCCAACCGCAAACCGAAACGGACCCGCGTAACCAGGTTTACCGCGCCGACGAGCGCGACCGCGACCACAGCATGGACCCTCGTAATCCGTTGCAGGGACCGCTTCCCCCCGACGGCCAAGGGAACCAGGGTAACCAGAATCCCCAATCCGGCCCGAAGGGTGGTCAGAACCAGCAGACCGGGCAGAATGGCCAGCAGAACGCGCCAGCCGGGCAGCCGGGGAATGAGAATTCGCAAGCCGGGCAGAATGGCCAGCAGAACCCGCCAGCCGGGCAGAACAGCAGTCAGCCGCAAGCAAATCAGACTGGGCAGAGCGGTCAGCAGAATCCGCAAGCCGGACAGCAGGGCAACCAGAATCCGCAGCCCGGGCAGTCCGGCCAAGACAATTCGCAGTCTGCACCGCAGAGAGATCAAGACTCACAAACCGGACAGAACGGCCAACAAAATTCACAAGGCGGGCAAGATGGCTCGCAGAATCATCCGCAGACTGGCGGGCAGCCGCAAAGTGATCAGGCTGGGCAGATCAATTCGCGGAATCCCCAGTCCGGTCCCCAGGGAAGTCAAACTCTACAGTCCGGACAGAATGGCCAGCAGAAGGCGCAGTCCGGGCAGAACGGTCAGCAGAGCAAACAGTCCGGGCAGAGCGACGCTCAACGGCAAGGGGACCAGTCCGGACAGAATGGCCAGCAGAATTCCGGATCTGGAAAGCAGGGCAACGAGACTCAGCGAACCGGGCAGGCCGGCCAGGAGAACTCGCAAACCGCTCAGCAGGGAAATCAGAGCTCGCAGACCCGGCAGACGGGCCAGCAGAAGCCTGGCAGCGGCCAGTCTCAGTCTCAGGCCCAACCAGAGGGGGACCGTCGCAAGCCGCTGCAGGGACCACTTCCGCCCGACGATCAGAACCGCCAGGGCAACTCGAATCCGCAGCTCGGTCGGCAGACAAATCAGAATCCGCAAGCCGGTCAGAATGGCCCCCAGAATGCGCAGTCCGGGCAGCAGAGCAGCCAGGATTCGCAAGCGGGAAAGAATGGCCGGTCCAGTGCACAGTCCGGGCAGCAGGGCGAAGAGAACCAGCAGGCCGACCAGAACGGCGAAGAGCGGCAGACAAATCCAGCCCGGCAAACCCCCCAGCCAAATTCGGAAGCTGGTCAGCAGGAAAACCAGGATTCGCAAACCGACCAGAACGACCAGCAGAACCCCCGGACCCGCCGAGAGCGCGATCGGAAAGAGCAGCAGCGGCAGCCCAGCGCGAGGAGCGACCAGAGCCCCCAGACTCGACAGCAGCCCGATGATCGGCCGTCGGACGAGGCCACCCAGAAGAGCCAGCGCAAGCTGCAGGCCGATCCGCAAAAAGAGCGCAAGGAGCAGGACGAAAGTCCGCAAGAGCGGAATCCGCAGGGGCAACAGTCAAGTCAGAGTCCAGGCGATCAAGGTTCAAAGGCCGGCCAGCCTCCGGACAACATGGCCGGTCAGCAAGAGGACAGGCCTCCCGAGCAGGGAGGGCAGGGGCCGGGGATGTCCCGGAATACCCAGGACAATCCCCAAGGCCCGGGGCAAGGTGGCGGCGGCCAGTCGGCACAATCGAGCCCGGGCGGAACTCCCGCCCAGGCCTCCGGCGGCAAGGCATCGCAGTCCGGCAAAGACAAGGGCAGGGGTCAAGACGCCGGCAAGGGAGCCAGCTCCGCCTCCGGTCAGCCAACCCAGAACGAGTCAGGCAATCGCGGCGGTAACGGCGGTTCAACCGGCGCCAAACCGCCGCAGTCCGGAGGAGGCCAGAACTCTCAGGCGGGGTCGGGCGAAGAGGCCGGTGAAGGCCAGGGCAATCAAGAGTCGCAAAGCCCGACGGGAACCACCAGGTCCGAAGGCTCGCAAGGGGGCAATCAGCCGCAGCAGCAAGGCGGCAGCGGCCAACCTAATTCAGAGCAAGCTCAAGCTTCCGGGGCCCAGGGCGGGACCCAGGCCAGCGGTGGTCAGCCGTCGGGAATGCCCGGAGCCGGCAAGCAGCCAGGCGTGGCGGGTCAAACGCCGGTGGGCGGAGGTGCCACCCAGGGGGGCGGCTCAATAGGAGAAAACGCCAAGGATGACACCGAGCCGTCGCCCAGGGCTCAGGAACCAGAGAATCCTAGCACCGACGACATCGCCCCCCAGGCAGGTCAGTCCCAATCCGACCTGGTGCTACGCACCGTCAAGGATCTGTTGGCAAAAGACGCCGTCACGCCCGACCTCGAGAAGGAAACCGGGATGACCCGCCAGCAGATGGAGCAGTTCGTCAAAAAGTACGAGGGCGTGAAATCGGCTCCGGCCGGACCGGGCCGCGAGATCCAGGTTAAACCCGGCCAGCACGATGCCGCCCTTCGGCCTTCGGCCAACCTGCCTGGCATCGACCGCAACTCGCGCTACTCGACCAAGAACCTCAAGGAGCGGGGAACCATGCCTCACGATGACGTTCACAACATGCTCGAGGGCATCCGCTTCGCTCCCCCTCCGGAGCTACGCTCAAAGTTCGAGAACTACAAGAGTAAGCTGGCGCGGTCTCGGACGGGCACTTCCAGCCGTCCATCAGCCGCCAAGGCAGACGGTTCGGGCACTAGATAAGTCGTTTTTCTCAGTCGGTCGTGCGCGCATATGCTCTCTCCTCTGGCTCTACCTCGGCGGTACCTGGTCGGGTTCGACGCTCGCGAGTTGCCCCACCATTTCACAGACGTACTCATCGTCGGAGGCGGGATCGCCGGTCTCCGTGCAGCTCTGGGCATTCCGGATGAGTTCCGGGCTCTCGTCGTGACCAAGGACGAGGTCCGCGAAAGCAACAGCCACTACGCCCAGGGAGGAATCGCCGGGGTCTTGGACCCCAATGACTCCTTCGACAGCCACATCGCCGATACTCTGACCGCGGGCAAAGGACTTTGCGATGCCGAAGTCGTGGAGATGGTCGTGCGCGAAGCGCCCGATCGAATTCACGAGCTGATCAATTGGGGCACCCATTTCGATCAGGTCGACGGCCGGATGTCACTCGGTCGCGAGGGGGGGCATTCGCACGCCCGGATCGCTCACGCCATGGGCGATGAAACCGGACGCGAAATCATGCGCGCCATGATCCACCAGGCGCGCTCGCGCAAGTCAATCCGGATCTGGCAAAACTGCTCCACGATCGACCTCTTGACCCACGATGGACGCTGTCGAGGCGTGCTCGTTTGGGACAAGCGGCGCGGGTTCGCCCTGGTCTGGTCGCGGGCCGTCGTCCTGGCCACAGGCGGCGCTGGGCAGCTCTATCGAGAGACGACGAACCCTCCCATCGCCACCGCCGACGGCCATGCGATGGCCTATCGTGCCGGCGTCGAGTTGCGCGATATGGAATTCATGCAATTCCATCCCACAGTGCTCTACATGGCAGGCTCGGCACGTCACTTGCTAACCGAGGCCTTGCGTGGTGAGGGAGCCTATTTGCGCGACAGGGACGGCTATCGGTTCATGCCGGAATATCACCCGCTGGCCGAGCTTGCCCCCCGCGATGACGTGTCGCTGGCCATCGCTCACCAGATGGCCAAGACCCGTCACCCCAACGTTTACCTCGACCTATCGCATCTTGATCCCGAGCTTATTCGCCAGCGCTTTCCGAGCATCGACCGCCTCTGCCAGAGCTTTGATCTGGACATCACGCGCGACCAGATCCCGGTGTGCCCGGGCGCGCATTATATGATCGGTGGGTTGACCGTCGACGATCTCGGCCGTTCCAGCCTGCCCGGATTGTGGGCCGCCGGCGAGGTGTCGAGCTCGGGCCTGCACGGGGCCAACCGGCTGGCGTCCAACAGCCTGCTCGAGGGATTGGTCTACGGCGCCCGCGTGGCCGAGAACATCGTCCGCACGCTCGATGAGGCCGGCGCCTGGAGGCTCGAAGTGCCCCCGGTCTCCGCTCGCGCGACGGCCACGCGTGACAACCGGGCTCGGATCGACCTCGACGACCTGCGGAAGTCGCTGCGTGCGCTTATGTGGCGGCGGATGGGCATCACCCGCGACGCGGAGGGCCTGAAAGAGGCTGCCGTCCAGGTCGATCACTGGTGCCGCTATGTGCTTCCTCAAGTTTTCGACGACCCGGCCGGCTGGGCCATGCAGAACATGCTGATCACGGCTCGCCTCATGATCGCGGCAGCCGCCGAACGCCGGGAGTCGCGGGGCACCCACTCGCGCGTTGATTTTCCCGAGGCGGACCCGGCCCAGAACCGTCATATCACCCTGCACTATCCGCCGATCTGGCCGCCGGAGCCCAATCGTGAACGAGCCGCCAGGAGCGAGAACCGCCTGTCCTGACGGAGCTTCCTCGCCACGTTCCGGTCATGCCGGCGGCAACACCTCGAGCAGTCGCTTCAAACATGTCGCCAGCCGGTCCGAAGCTTCAAGGGCGTGGGCATGAAGGGTCCAGAAATCCTGAATGGCCCGGGGCCTGAGCCAGATGGCGCGAAGTGCCATGCCCAGGCGGTAGCTTCCCGAATGGGAAAGCAGGTTTGCCACCTCCGCGGGAAGCTCGACGGTTGCCTCATCGCTGATGACGCGCAGGGACAAGAAGCGCATCGACCGCTCGCGCGCGAGCATGGCCACGGCCGAGGTCTCCATGTCGATCAAATCAGCGCCCCGGGCGCGGCGGAGCTCGGCCTTCTCCGCGGCTCGCGTGATGACGCGGTCAACCGAGAGCAGCCGGCCTCCCGTGCGCACGCTGGGCGGGACGGTTGGAATCGAGCTATCCAGCGCGATGACTTCACCCGCCAAGTCGGCAACCTCGCCAGGCACGATCAGGTCGTTGCGCGCAAGCGACGGGTCGAGCGCCCCCGCGAAGCCGGCGGAGATGATCCACCGCGGACGATGGCCAGCGATCAATAACTCGGCTCCGCGCCGCGCAGCGGCCTTGCCGGGTCCCGTCAGGATCACCGCCACGAGCTTGCCGCAGAGCTCACCCTCGGTGATCGTTGTGCCTCGGGCGGAGTAGCGCCGCACCCGCTTGAGGCTGTCGAACAGATAACCCGCCTCGATGGCCATGGCGATGACGATGCCGACGTCCGCCGGAACAGGAGCAGGGGCGAGGCGTTCGACCAGGGATCTCGTCATGGCCGGAGGCGATCCGCCAAAGGTTCATCCCCCACGTGGCTCGGCTGCGGGCCGGCCCGAAGGCTAGCAAATCAGAGGAACTGCCACCGGACCATCTTCAGGGTATCACCGAGCCGACCACTCAGTCCCAGCGCGGCGGTCGTCTCGAATCCCGAGTGCATCATGCAGTTCTCGCACCTCGGGTCGTTTCCAGGACCATAATTTTCCCAGGGCGTCTTGTTTAAGAGGTCGGAGAAGCTGGCGTGGTGGGTGTCGGTGATCAGGTAGCAGGGGCCCTTCCAGCCCTTGACGTTGCGGGTCGGATTGGCCCAAGCCGTGCACGAAAGCTCGCGCTTGCCCATCAGAAACTCAAGGTAAACCGGCGAGGAGTAGAAGCGGTACTTGCGGAAGAGGGCCTCAACCGTCCGGAACTTGGCCCGGATGTCGTCCCGCGTCATGAAGATTTCCTTCGTGCCGACGGCCGCATAGCTGTATCCGGGTGAGATCAGGAAGCCGTCGACACCGAGCGATGTCAGAAAGGCGAAGAGCTCGTCGAGCTCGGCCATATTCGTCTCGGTGAAGACCGTCGTGTTGGTGCAGACCAAGAAGCCGGCCTCCTTGGCGGCCTTGACACCGTCGATGGCCTCGTCGAAGACGCCCTCGCGCTCCACGGCGATGTCATGACTCTTCCGCATCCCGTCTAAATGGACGTTGAAGAAGAACCGGCGATGAGGTTGAAACTCCTGGATCTTCTTGCGGATGAACATCCCGTTGGTGCACAGGTAGACGACCTTCTTCCGCTCGAGAATCTTGGCGACCAGCTCGCCGATTCCCGGGTAGATCATCGGCTCGCCCCCGCAGATCGAGACCACAGGCGCTCCGCACTCGTCGACGCTCGCCAGGCATTCGTCGATCGACAGCTTTTGCTTGATCGTCGATTCGTACTCGCGAATTCGACCGCATCCCGTGCAGGTCAAGTTACAGGCGTGCAGCGGCTCGAGCATCAGGACCATCGGGAACTTTTCGGTCCGCGCGGCCCGCTTGCGCGCCACGTAACCGGCGATGCGCGTGGTCATTTCGAGGGGGAATCGCATGTAGCCTTACCTCCACGATTCGTGAGCAAGACGAATGACAACATGACCGGGTTGACTGAAGTGGAACTACGCGAAACGACAGCAATTGAAATCACTGGTTTGAGGGCCGGTCTCCCCGGGGCATTCAGCCCCAGCCGCCCGCCGAAATCCAAGGCACGCTCACGTGGACGTGAGCGTGGCACCCACGAACCATCACTCGACGCCGCCTGCCTACTCTCTGCCCACAACCGCCTGCCCACTGCCGTCTGCCCACTATCCACGCTCAATCCAGCGGCCTGGGCTGCGCCGGAATCCTGCTGGCCAAGGCCGGAGTCGTGTGCCCGACGTGCCGGGCGATCGCCTGGCGGTAACGTGAGATTGCCATCAAAGGGAAGTAGATCCGGTAGAGATGGTACTTCAAGTAGAAAACCCGGGGGAAGCCTGTGCCGGTGTATTGAGATTCGTTCCAGGTTCCGTCAGCCAATTGCGTGCTTAGTAAGTAGTCGATCCCGCGGCGGACAGCGTCTCCCGAGGCACGGCCGGCGGCGATCAGACCGAGCAAGGCCCAGGCGGTCTGCGAGGCCGTCGGCTCTCCGCTTCCCTTCAGCTCGGGCTCGTCATAGCTACGGCAGGTTTCACCCCAGCCGCCGCACGACTGCTGGACGGATTCCAGCCAGTCGGCCGCACGCTTCAGGGCAGGGGTGTTCATGGGATAATCGATGGCCTTGAGCCCCTGCAAAACCTGCCACGTGCCGTAAATGTAGTTGACGCCCCAGCGCCCGTACCAGCAGCCCTGCGGCTCCTGGGTTTTCCAGAGATACTCAAGACCGCGCGCGACGGCCGGATCGTCGGCCCGGTAGCCGAGCGTACCCAGCAGTTCGATGATCCGGGCGGTGATGTCCGCACAGCTCGGGTCGAGCATCGCGTTGTGGTCGGCGAAGGGAACTTTGGTCAGGACCTGATTGTCGATGTCGACGTCGAAGGCCGCCCAGCCGCCGTCGCGATTCTGCATCGCTAGCAGCCAGTCGGTGCCCCGGCGGATGGCGTCTTGCACGGCTGCGTCGTCGCGGTCCGGATTGCGCAGCAGGGCCATCACGACCATAGCCGTATCGTCGATGTCGGGATAGATCTCGTTGCGATACTGGAAATGCCAGCCGGAGGGCTCGATTTTCGGCCGCCGCGTATGCCAGTCGCCTGGGTTGCGAACTTCCCGCTCCAGCAGCCAGGCCACGGCGCGGGCGATCGCCGGCTCGTTCTCGACTTGCCCGGCATCGGAGAGCGCGATCGTGGCGATGGCCGTATCCCAGACCGGTGAGACACACGGCTGGACGCGCGCACGATCACCGTCTTCGATTCGTAGGTCGTCCAGTTGCCTCCAGGCCCACTGAACCGACGGAGAGTCCGGGTCATAACCCAGGCAGTAAAGCGCGACGACCGTGTAGATCATCGGCGGGAAGATCGCGCCTAAACCGTCGGAATTCTCGAAATGCTCAAGCATCCAGCGATGGGCCGCTCTTACGCCCCGCTGCCTCCAGGTTGAAGGAAGCGTGCGATCGGCCCACTTGAGTACGCGATCTACCCCGAGGAAAAAGCTGGACCAGGAAAAGAACCTCTCGGTGCGCCTGGGCCAGGCTTCGTGGCCTTCCAAGAAGAGCTCGCCGATGCCCCTGGCTGGCTCGATTGTCCGGACCGGTTTGAAATGCGACTGGATGGACAAAGGGACGACGATCGTCCGTGTCCACGCCGACATCGCACTCAAGCTGAAATTCAGACGCGACGGGATCAGGACGATCTCCGGCGGCACGCTCGGGCACTGATCGTAGCCGATCTGGCCGAGTAGAGCGAGATAAAAGCGTGTAAAACTGTTACAAGTACTTGCGCCACCAAGTTTCAGGATCACCGCGCGGGCCTTCTGAAGCGCGGGATCGTCGGCCGAGTAGCCCGCCAGCTTGAGGGCGAAGTAGGCCTTCACCGAGGCGCTCACCTCGGCGGGACCGTCCGGGTAGATCGACCAGCCCCCTTCTTCGAGCTGGCGATCGAGGATGTAGCGAGCGCAACGCCGGCAGACCGCCTCGGCCTCGCGTCCCAGGAAGGCCATCAGCAAGATCAATTCCGACTCGAGGATCGTATCCCCCTCGAGCTCGCCGACCCAGTGCCCGTCCGGATTCTGCTGAGCAGCCAGCCAGTCGCGGGTTCGCTCCTGAGCGGCCTCGATCTCGCTCGTCGAGAGCACCTTGGGCCGCCGTGATGGCAGGTGCAAGAAGTGGTCCGCGTGCCTGGGCGATGCGCCTCCTTCCCTGCTGGCGATCATGCGTCCCAACCCTCTCCACGAAGCTGTATGGTTGACCTTTGTTTGTCGTCCGCGACTGAGCGAATCGGCATCAGTGAACTGCCCCTTTCTGATGGCGGCACATCGTAAGCGGCACTTCAAGAATCGATCAAGATCAAACCCTCCCATGATTTTGCGACTTCGTGAGCGAATCAGACAAAAAACAACCGAATATTTTACCTATATTTGTCAGTCTTCCTGCGTCGTTCAACTTCCAGCAGGTTTGGCTGGCCTTGACCATGCGACGAGGCTTGTTCCGGCGCGGCGAACGCCGTTTCCAGGCCGGCGATCTCGACTTGGCTCCAGGCGCGGACGTTGCGCCCCATCCGGTCCGCGGTCGCAGGTGAGACGCCCAGTGCCGAGGCGGCACTCCAACAACGTTTCCCCCCCTTGCGAAGGGGGTTAGGAGGGGGGGCTTCGTTTGCCTCGGCGTAGCAAAAGGTTTCGTCATCTACCCGATTGAAAACCGCTTTAGAAAAAAACACTTGCATCGGACAACCGAGCACGCCATGATCCCTCACGTGAAGATGGATTGTGCTCATTGACCCTAGCCGTCCTCAAGACAAAATCATCGACTGGTTCGTGACACACAGGCAGACGACGGCGCTTTGTTTGTCATAGTCGTGAGGGATGATCTTATGATTCGAATGATGTTGAAGGCTGCCTCGACCGCGCTTTTCCTACTCTGCTGCGGCTCGGCGGTCGACGCTCGGGGGGGGTCGACCCAGACTTACCTGTCGCTCGGCGACTCCATCGCATTCGGCGAGACAGTTTTCATGAATAACCCGTCGCTGGGGCCTTACTCTGACCCGTCCAACGGCGACCGGGGCTTCGTCGCGATGTACGCCGATTCTCTCGGGTCGGTTTACGGCACCCGACCCAACGTCATCAACCTGGGCGTCGACGGCGAGACGACATCCAGTTTCACCACGGGTGTGGGTCGCGTGCCCCCAGGCGCCGGCTTCACCGACGCCGAGCTCGCGGAGCTGAACACGCACTATACGGGCCTCAATCCGCCGACCCAGGCCTCCCTACTGACCTCGACCATCACCTCCGAGGCGGCGGCTGGTCACGTGATTAGCAATATTAGCATCGCTCTAGGATCGAACGACCTGTTCTCCCTGGCCCTCACCAATCTCCATCCCTCGGCGGCCGACCTGCAGTTGACTCTAGCGACCTACGAGTCGAATTACGCGTCGATCCTGACGACGATCCGCGCCAGCCTCCCGAACGCAACCATCGACCTGCTCAGTTCCTACAATCCGTTCACGGCCGCCCCGAGCTCGCCGTTCGCTCCTCTGGCCGCAATTGCGATCCCGCTGTTGAACCAGGAGACCGCGGCACTGGCGGGAGAGTTCCATGCGAACTACATCGACCTCTACAACACGCCGCTGACGACCGACGCAGCCGAGTACACGCTGATCCTCAATCAAGGCGACGTCCACCCCTATTTCGATAAGGGTTACGCTGTCATCGCCACTGCCATCGAGTCCGTCCCCGAGCCCTCTTCGGTAGTCCTGCTGACGTTCGGCACCGGGACCGTCGGGCTGGCGAGTTGGTCGGTCGCTTCTCGACGTCGGCGAACCGTCGCCTGAAGTGCCAGAGTGGGCTCCGATAAAGTGCCAGGTTACTGCTGCTTGCTGGTCGACTCCACCGGCTGACTCATCCACCAGGGCAGGTCCCGGAGTTCGCGCGAGCTGGCCGGGATTCTTGAGCGACTCGGCAGAAATGCGGAAAGCCGGCGAGCCCGGCTGGAAAAGTGGACAAACCCGCTCATCGTCGCGTACGCGACACGGTCGGGGCGAGGTACAAACGGCTTCATTCCGACTTCCGATACCCGAGTCTTGGGGTTGCGAGAACGAGACGCCGCTCTCCGAGTGCCCCGCTACTGCCAACGGCTTGACCCTCGTCCATAACGACTGATCCACGATTGATGCTTAGGTCGCAACCCCGGACTCCAGATAGAAGATCATGTTCCACAATCGGTCGATCTCCCCGCGTTCGATGACCTCTAGCGGCTTGAGGCCGCCAAAGGCCTCGTTCGGCGTGTCGAGCCAGGCCGGGATCGCGTCCGCCGCCACGATCTCGGAGAGCCGGTCGCGGAAGCGGTCCAGCTCCTTGATCCTCCGGAGTCCTGGCTCACTCAATGGCTTCCCACTCTCCCAGTCAGCGATCGCCCGCTCCGAAAAGCCGGCGAGGCGGGAGAAGAGCTTGCGGCTGAGGCCGAGTCGCCCACGGACCGTGCCGACAGACGGCGGCGGCGCGGGTCGGAGCGCACCTGTCGCTGCGGACACGTTCTTAACAGCGGTCTGCTTCTTTGTCGCCATGCGCACCTCCACACCCATTGTACCGAGGATGGTGGATCGGGTCAAAAGTTCTGCCTGCAGATTTGCATGAAGATCAAGGCCGGCTGGGCAGGTCGCCGACGTTGACAATCTCCAGGGTGCTCCCCGCGGCGAGGTTGTCGGGAAAGTGGATCAGGTTCACACCTCCCCTTCTGGCGGCCGAAGGGACGAGGATCGCCTCCCAGCCGCGCTCATGACCGAGGCGGCCCAAGGCCTGGGTGAGCGCCTCTCGGCCCGCCGCCTGCTCCTCGCGCCACGGCTCATCGAGCATCCGTCTCGCGGAGACGCGGAGGACCGAGCGAGTCGGGCCGTCGACCAGGTCGAGCACACGACCGAGATGGACGCGGACTGAAACGGTGATACGCGGCATCGCCGACTCGATCGGGAACCCATAGTGGCGGAAGTGGGCCAAAAATTCGTCGAGCGCCGTGTGCGGGTCGAGGCTCGCGTAGACGGTCGGGAAACTGCGGGGCGGATTCCAGCGGGCGCCCGCGCTCTTGCTGCCGACCCCGGTAAGGAGGTCGTCCCTGTTCGCGTAGCGAGGCGTCGCGGAGCGGTAGACCACCCCGGACCAGGGGACGGCCCGCGAGTCGCAGCGCTCGATCGCTTTTCGGAGCTTGTCGGATTCCGGATGCAGCATCGCGTTCCCGGGATCTTACCAATGATCGAGGCATCTCGTATTCCGAATCTGCCATGAAAATACTGGTCACGCGGCGTCACGGCGGGGTTCGAGCGTGACTTTATGTCCGAGTTTCCGCTCAGAAAACCCCCAGTTAACACCACCGGCAGGAGGGACGATTTTCATGGGTTTGGAAGCCGGGAATCGGCATGCAGACTGTGCTTGGGTTTTCATTCTCGAATGATCGGCTGATTCAGCTCGGGAACGATCTGTCCGAGTCGCGGAAACGCGGCCAGTCGGCGCGGTGCTTCACTAATCCGGCTGGCCAGCCGTGCGGCGTAGGCCGGTGAGTCCTTGGCCACGAAGCTCACGATGCCTCTGAGGTCGTCGTCGGGTGGCTGAGGCGGAGTCTGCGACGCCCCAGGTTGGCGGCCTCAGCTCCGGGGCATCGCTTCGCTCTGCCCCAGGCACCCAGCGCTCCGCGATAGCGGAAGCCCCCGGGCGGCTCACGTCCCCTCCAGCCATTCCGGAGGAATGGCGTCGATCGTCAGTTCGCCCGGCGCGTGATTGACATACCAGTTGGCGGAGGACCATTTCCAATCCGCGGCCCGTTCCACGAGTTGTTTTCGCACCGGATTGAGGTGGATGTAATCGATCATGCGCATCAGCGTGGCAGGTTCGGTGATGTTCCGGTCGTAACCGCCGCCCCGTTGCCAAAAATGATGCTCGATTCGTTGGCCGCGCCGTTGCGACAGCCGGGGGAGCCAATGCGGCGCCTCCGCGCGCACGAACGCCAGCGCTTTACGGGAGACGGGTTGCTTAATTTCGCGCAGAACCTCTGCGACTTCGTAGTTCGCCGACCACCCAAAGTGAACGATCAAATGCACGTGGTTCGGCATGAACACGTACGCCCATAACGAAAAGTCCAGCTTCTTTCGAGCGTCCTCAATCGAATCGGCCAGCCAACGGCAGGTTCGTTCCCGCGATAAGAAGGGGAATCCGTGATAACATCCGCACGTCAGTTCGTGAGCATGTCCCGCTTCATTGATCGATCTGCGATGGTGGCGGCTGGACATTTCTTAACGATATCACCTGTACGGGGGCTTCCGCTATCGCGGTGCGCCCCCGCCACCCTGCCGCCCGCCCGGGGGCTTCCCCACCTCCGGGGGCTTCCGCTGTCGCGGAGCGCCCCCGCCACCCTGCCGTTCAGCTTCCAGTAAGTCATGATGCGTCCCGTCTTCGGTGACCTCTGATCCGCCGGAAAAAGAAAAGGCGGAACGACCCCAGGGGTAGCTCCGCCACAGAGCACGGTCGTCTTCAAGGCCGGGAATGGTCAACCAGCTACGGATACCCCACACCGGCTCACGCCGCCAACCGCAGGGGTCCGGGACCGTCTCCCGGGCTGGGCTGATCGAGCCGGCCCGAATTCACTTCGCCGCGCGACGCCATCTCCGGAACGCGAACGTTGCCGTGGCGGCAATGCCGGCCATGATCAAGCTCGCTGGTTCGGGAACCGCTGTGGACGTCGTCACGAAGTCGAATTTGTTGATCACGAAATCCAAAGCGCCATTGTCGCCGATTTTGATGCTCGCGATCTCGGGACTGGAATCATATATTCCGATGAAGATGGCCGAGTTGTCGGCGGCGCTGGTGGCATTGCCGACCTCGGTAAAGCTGCCCAGAAGGTTGCCATTCTTATCGAAAGCCTGGATGACTGCCGTGAACGATCCGTAGCCATCCGGCATGATCTGTGCGCCCCCTCCGCTGATGAGGTTGGATCCGAAGTTCAGCGTGATCGGGCCTCTGTTGGGTGTACCGCCCGAGGCACCTGTCCAGAGAAGCTTGTCGCCCGGTGCAAAGTTTCCTTGGAAGGCGCCCGGAGGACTCTGCTCATCTGTGGAGAAAGCGATGCCGGGTTCGCTGACATTCACAACGACCCCTCCCGCCGAGGTGATGTTGAAGGGGTTGGAGACTGGCGTAAATGGCGCCCCAAGCGTGCCCCAGTCGAGCGAGTCATTGCCCCCGAGCGCAGAGCGGCTGGTGACGAGGCTGAGTGTCCCGGCTTGAGCCGAGGTGTGGAATCCGGCAACGACGAGGACTGCAAGGCAGATCACGCAACTAAGGGGGGGGCAGCCGTCGGGCCTTAGTCGCGACCGAACTGGGCATCTCTAACATCGAAACATTCCTTTCCGCATGGTGCATGGGATCTCAGTTCTCAGACAAATCATTAGCTCGCCAAGCATTCACTGATGCAAGCCTTTCCTTGCGCACCGTCATCAATCCTCGTGCGACATCGGCTCGAATCGTAGCAAAGCGCAATGATTGTCTGCAATTTATCACTAAGCGGTTTTTCTACCAAAATCAAGAGAAAAAAACACAGTAACAGAAAATTCACTTAACAGGTCAATTAAGGCAATTAGCGGCAGGAAAATGGGCGGGCGGTAGCCATAAGCATGGTTTTCATAGATATTCATGCACGATTGTTACTAGGGACTTCTTTCCCATTACCGCAGACGGGGTGATCGTGCCGTGACGGCGGCTTCGTCGCGACTTCGCTAAGGTCGTTTCCCTGGGGTAAACCCTCTCAGAAAGGGTTCTGGCATCGTCGTCAGATCGCGTTTCGGGCGGAGCTTGACGAGTTTTACAAAGCTGGCTCGTCGAGAGACGGGAGGGTGTGCCACACTCCGCTCGGCATCCTCGTGAGAGACGAACGGCCCCGATTCGACCGCCTTCATGCCATTTTCGACCTTCTGACGCACGTAAAGGTGGTACTGAATGTCCTCGATCGAGCAGTCTTCAGGCAGCGATTGGATCAGCCGGATTGCTTCGTCTTTGACAACACCCATAATGCAGCTTCGCTGAATCCTCGTAGAGCGGTTTGCTAATACCTTTCTCACATCGAAGGGACCGGTTGCGGTCATACCTTCTCCCCCCGGGATAAGGTGCCGCGCAGCGGGGGATGAGGGTGACCCCGCCGCGCTCGCCTCTGTCCCCCCTCATCCGGCCTTCGGGCCCCAGAGCCCCCCGGGGGG
>JBKQMU010000277.1:0-13642 GCA_052146555.1 Isosphaeraceae bacterium | reverse complement strand
AACGAGGCGCACTGGTCGAGTAAGCGGATGGCTTCCAGAAGCGTCGGGCGGGCCGAGGGGACTAGCCACTGTGCGTGCGTCTGGGCTTCGCGTTCGGCCTCGAGGTAAGGAGGGCCGACCTGGACCATCGCGATCGTTCGAAGTAGCTTGGCGCGGTACCGCTGCTCGGGCGTCAGAGTAAGCTGAATCAGCCGGTTGAGTATAAACAGCGCATGCTGGGGCTTGCCCGCGGAGGGAATAAGGTAAAGTCGCGCTTCGGCTAGCCCCAGCTCGGCGACTTCGGCATCGCTGTGCGCTTGCCTGGTGCTCTCGCCGGCAAGCTCCTGAGCCTTGCGGAAGGCTTCGGTGACCTCTTTCCGTTCGGCGGTCAGGAGCCGGGCTTCGATGGCGGATCGGCGCAGGTCGATGGCGGCCAGACGAGCATCTAACCAGTGCGGTGAGCCCGGTGCGATCTCGTTCCAGAGCGCTTCGGCCTGATCGCGCTGGCCGGTGGCGCGCAAGAGCGTGCCTAAGAGCCAGCGCGCCTCGGCGGTGACCGGGTCCGTGGGAAAATCGTGGATCTGGCGGCGCAGGGCCTCGGCATAACTCGCGGCGGTTATCCCAGGCGCACCAGACGCGAGGGCCCGGCCGCGTGCCAAGGCGCGAAGCATGCCGGCCCTAGCGCGCCAGGCGCCTGCCTGGGGGTCGTCGGCGACGGCGGAGAGCACCGCGTCCGCCTCGGTGTATTTGCCGGCTTGAAACAGAAAACCACCACCCCGAAGCCGGAATCCGGCGGCGGCTTGGGGCTGACCCAGCTCGAGCGCCCTGGCGACCGCGCGGAGCTCCAGTTGGCCCGCTTTGGCGGCATCGCCGGAGATCTCGTACGCTTCGGCCAAAATGTCCCAGGCTTCCGCAGCGTTCCGGGGGTCGAGATCGCCCTCAATGCCGCTTCGTGCCAAAGCCAGACGAGCCAGCCGCGAGTCGATCGAGGTGCGCGAACCCGCCAACTTGACCAGATCCAGCAGCTCTTGCTCGATCTTGAGTCGATCCGCACCCGCCGGCAACGACGCACGATGGGCCAGCTTCACGAGGACAAGCTCGTGCTCTTTGGCTGGCTCCTCGAGATGAGAGCCGCAGATCAAAGCGGCCGCCTCGGTAAACTTGCCTTGATCGATCAGGGCGGGAACTCGCACGCTCAAGACCTCTCGTTCCGGCGGGGGTGGGATCGAGCGAGCCGCCGCGTCGATCTGGTCGGTTGCTTGGGCCGGGTGACCGCCGCGTCGAAGCAGGTCACCTTTGAGCAGGCCAGCATATCCCCGCAGTCCGGGCTCGGTCACCGGCTGGCCCAGCACTGTCAGCGCCTCGGCCTCGAGCGACCGCCGCGCGGCCGAGCCCGTCGCTTCGAGATCCGCCCGGTCCGCCAGTGCGCGCGCCAGCCGGAAGCGGATGTTTTCAACCAGAGCTTTTTCCTGGTCGGTGGCCCCGATGGCACGCAGCCGCGCGATCGCATCATCGAGCGCCCTTGCGGCCTCTTCGCGCGCCCGCCTCGAATCCGGATTCAGATTGAGGACTTCCCGCCAGCCCTGGCCTTGGGCCCAGCGATAGACCGCTGCCTGAAGTTGAAATTCCCGGGCCCGGGGACGACCGGCGTTCTGGTCGCGAAACCCATCCAGGAGGGCCGCGGCCTGTCCCCACCGCGCCTCTCGTCCTTCGATGTCTCTGGACGCAAGCGCCGCTCGATTGAGCGTTTCGGCCAGCTCTTGGATGATTGCCTCGCGCTCGTCGATGGAGAGTCTCGGATCCTCGGCCTGGCTCTTGCGAGTCGCTAGATGCAGAGGCAGCTCATCCGCCGCAGCCGGCTCCTGGGCAAAAAGGGCAGGGGGCAGCACGAAGAGAAAAACGGCCAGGACCAGCCCTGGCGAAAAGAAACGCGGCGCGCCTCGAAGGGGCTCAATCATCGCGTGCCCGATCCTCAATGATACCTTGCCCGATTATGGACCGCCCCGCGTCGCTATCCCTTGCCCGACCATGAACCACCCGCGACGAGTGGCTGGGACAGAATACCCCAGGGCACCCCTCTGTGGTCTCGCAATCGCTCCACCACAGCCACCCGGACGGGGGGAATTAACAGGACGCAGACGTCCCATCGACTCGCGAGGATCACGCTGGGAAGGCTGTGCGGAAGAGCGCCGGCCAAGATCGTCCGGAACAGGTGACGCACGAGTTCTTGATCGAGCTCGGTCTCCTGAGCCGCTGAGCCGTTCGTTTCAGCCATCAGGGGCGGTCGCTCCGCTTGTCGCGGGCGCGGCGGCTGGCCTCCTGGAGAACCCGGTGGTCTTCCTCGGTCAGTCCCGTCCGGCCTTCGCGTGCGATCTTGGCGAGGACCTCGTCCAAGCGTGCGTCGAGCTGCTCTTCGGGCAGGACCGTCACCGACGAGGGCTTGGAACCCAGGCCTCCCCCGTCCGACCGGCTCGAGCTGGAGGGTCTGGCTCGCGGTTGATCGACCTGGATGGGGGTCACGACGCGCAGTCGGGGACGGCGAAACCGGGCCGAGAAAAGCCGCGACCACCGCAGGTCGAACTGCTTGTAGCAGAAGGCGAAGGCCGCTCCCATCAGGTGGGCCTCGTAAGCGACTCTGCGGCTGTCCCCGAAAAGTGGGAAGACCAGATAGATCGCCAGCAAGACCCACATGGGCATGGGCAGAAAGAAGAAGAGGATCTCACGCCGGGGGTAGAACAGCGTGTACAGGGTGACCACGGCCATGACGGCTCCCGAAGCACCCACCATGTGATCGTTCGCGCCCGTGGCAAGCTTGATCAGTACCCAGCCGAGGGTGCTGGTCCCGGCCGCCAGGAGGTAAAAGGCGAGGAAATCGCGACTGCCGTAAAGCGATTCCATCTCGCGGCCGACCAGCCAGAGGAACCACATGTTCCCCAGGATGTGCAGAATGCCGGAATGCAGGAATGTGGCCGTCCAGAGCTGCCAGATCCGGCCGTGCTGAAAAATTCCCTCGGGAGACGCCTCGAACCAGTCTCTCAGCAGGAACGGGTCGCTACGCAAGGCGCTTTGTTGCAGCAAGAAAACCACGCAGTTGATGACGATCAGGGTCTTGCACCAAGGCGCGACGCCGCCGAACCAGCCCGGACCACCCGACTCACCACGATAATATTCGCGGTCATAAATTCCCATGACGGCTCCGCTCCGGCGGGTGGTGCTCCTCACTGGTTGCTCTTAGGTCAATCAATCCTTGGCATCTGAATTCATCATGGGACGGACTGCGAAAGCTGTCAACGGGTCGCGCTGGGCCGATTTCCCTCATGCACCGTCTCGCCTGGATGCATGGCGAAGCAGGCTCGCAAAGAGCTAGCGGCTGGCCGGGTCGTGCGGGGGTATGCGCCTTCCCAAGTCGCTTGACGTGCCCGGCCGGTCAGTCCAACTCGAAAGCTTCCAGGGCCTCGTTCTTGGTGTCGTAGATTGGCCAAACCATATCCAGCGAGGTCAGCCGCAAGAGCTCGCGGGTGCGGGGAGAAACACACGAAAGCGCCATCGAGCCACCGTGTGAGAGCGCCAGCTTCCAACATCGCAAGAGAAGCGCCAAGAACATGGAGCCGAAGTAATCAACCTGGCTCAAATCAAACAGAATGAGCGGATTCTCTTGACGCAAGAGCGGCTTCAGAATGAGCTCAGAGGCCTGCTCCTCAAGACCGAACGCCAGCCGCTCGAGGGCTGGGTTGGCCGTAATGATGGTAACCTCGCCGTGGCGTTCGATCGTGAACGCATCCTCGGAGTTTGATTCTCTGGAGATCATAAAGGCAGCTCTGCAGAGGAGGCGCAGCCAGACCGGCCGTCAGGTCCGGAGCCCTGGAGCACCACGATGCCTCTAGCTTAGGAAGCCGCACCGCGATGAGCAATGTTCTAGACCAGATTGTTCCGCCCGTGCGGCCCCCAACGATTTCCACTCGGCAGTGTCCCAGATGAGCAAATCGGCCCGGAACCAACCGCCGCAGAACTCCCCTAGGCGGACCTTATCGAGCCTTTTCCTCGGCACGATGCAAGCCGAGTCTCGATTTCAGGCCGACGGCCGGCAGTTTGAGAACGCCCGGATCACCTCGTAGAGGTCATTGCTGACCAGCAGGCTATCGTTCTCGAAGTCACGCAGCCAGACGTAGTTATCTCGATAGGCTTGAGCCAAGAGGGGGTACAGGTCGGACAGTCGGACGGGAATGGAGGGAGTAGTTGCGTCCTCTTGCTCTTCCTCGGGGTAAGGAAATAGACGCAATCGTGCGGTTGCCATGTCGATCGTCCTCCGTGCATTCCTTAGCAAATGCATGATCGGACCCTAGCGGTGTGCCGCCACGATCCGCCCAGGCCGGTCTCGTGAGCATGAGGGCGCAACCGCAAGGTGCACTCTCCTCCAGGCCCATGACCCTCATCCGGCCAACTCTATCCATCGACCGGGAAACATCGCGAACATCAGGCAATTCGCAGGTCCGTCGATATTGGCATTGCTTGCATGCTCGGTCTGGGGTTTCTCTCGCACTTGCGGAAAAGCTCCAGAAAGCGGGGCGACAGTCCGAAGCCGATTTGTTAAAGTTCCTCGTGGTCAGCGCCGGAGGCGCGATCAAGGCCGCCTGTTGGTCTCAGGGAGGAGCCAGTCGCATGGACGCACGGGGCGATCGATCCGCGCGGAAACTTGGAAGCATCGCGGTTCTCGTCCTCTCATGGACGCCCTCTCTCCTCGGCGCGACGTTTCGCTCGCCGAACTTCGTCGTCGATGCCCCCACGGCCGCCGTCGCGCGGGCAGTCGCCGAGCATGCCGAGAAGTATCGCGTCAGCATCTCCAAAGCCTGGTTGGGTCACGAGCTTCCCGCCTGGTCGACTCCCTGCCCGATCCGCGTCAAGCTGAACGCCGGCGAGGCCGGTGGGTTGACCTCATTCGGCTTTAACCGCGGCCGAGTTACCGACCAGAGCATGGTGGTCGAAGGTCGGTTCGATCGCATCTTGGCCTCGTCGCTCCCGCACGAGATCACGCATACGGTCTTCGCCGCCTATTTCGGCGGACCCATGCCGCGGTGGGCCGATGAGGGTGCCTCGCTCCTAAGCGAAGACGAGCGCGAACGGCACAGGCATGACCAGATTGCCGCTGACCTCCTGGCACGCGGGGGCGAGGTGACACTGTCCCGGCTCTTCCGGATCGAGGAATATCCCAGAGATCTCATGTCCTTTTACGGGCAGGGTTATTCCATCTCCCGCTTCCTCATCGAGATGGGAGGAAGGCCGAGGTTCTTGAAGTTCGTCCGCGACGGCGTGAAGTCCGGCTGGGATAACGCCACGCTGGACCACTACGGACTGGCCAACGTCCGCGAGCTGGACCGCGCCTGGCGTGCCTGGCATCGGGTCTCGATGACGGCCAGCAGTTCCGATCGCGACGAGGGACAACTCGTTTATGACGATTCTCCCACCGCCCTCGACCAACTATCGACAGGGCACTAAATCCCACCCGCCGCCGGCCTTTCACCGATCGTTTTGATTTGCGCGTGGCACTCGACTATGCTGATAGCGGAGGGCTTGCCCATGATCCACCTCGGGGCCGACTCGCGCTGCAGCTATCGTTTCGACATCCGTCAGTTCCGTCGCATGAGCGCTGCGGGCATCTTCGACGATCAGAAAGTCGAGCTAGTCGCTGGAAGGATTTATCCCTTGACGGACCTTCCGCCTCACGTCTTCGCCGTCGAACAGCTTCACGAGGCCCTCCGCGTGATGTTCCCACGCGACTGGTGGACGATCCGGGAAGAGAAGCCGATTTTGATTAGCCGCTTCTGGGCCCCCAAGCCTGACCTCAGCGTGCTCCGCGGCAGCGATATCGTCTTTGCGACACGACAGCCGCGACCGGCAGACGTGGCGCTTCTGATCGAGGTTGCCGATACGACCTACCACCGCGATCGCGGCGTCAAGTGGCGTAAGTACGCCTCGGCGGGCGGTCCCGTTTACATCATCGTCCGGCTCAAGGGCTCCGACACGGTCCTGGAAATCTGGACGGAGCAAACGGGCAAAGACCAATCAGCGCGGTACTCGAACTCGGTTAGCCATAGTGCCCGGGCTGCCGAGCTAGCGCCCGTTGAGATCGAAGGATCCTGCCTTGGACACATCGCGGTCGCCGATCTGGTCGCGCGATGATCCGTCGCGGTTTCCGTTGCCGGCCATTCCGGCTTGTGTCAATCTGGGCAACTGTGAGTCGAGTTCTCGAGTCGCTTCTATTGAGATGGAAGAGGTACGTTTTCGAGTGGGAGAGGATCGATGCCGGGCCCTTTTCCCGGAATGGACCCTTACCTGGAAGCCCAGGGGTTGTGGGAGAGTTTTCATCCCGCACTGGTCACGCATTGCGCCGAGGCTTTGAATCAGCGCCTGCCTGACGGCTATGTGGCCAAGATCGAGACCCGCGTTGCGCTGGTCAGTCTCGACCTGCCCGTTGCGCAGCGAATTCCCCATGTCTTGGCAGCACGCGAGCCCGATTCGCCCCCCGCTCCCTCACCCGAGCCGTCTTTGTCGTCTTCGTCCGCTAAGAATCTCAGCGTCGCAACAATCGAGCCGGTGACGATCCCGCTTGCGCGGGGTGAAGTTCAAATTCGGCAGCGATGATCGAAATATCGAGCCTTCCGGAGCTCGAGTTGATCACGGTTATCGAGATTCTTTCACCCAGCAACAAGAGCGGGAGCGGCCGAGCCGAGTATCTCGAGAAGCGTGACGCCCTGATCGACCAACCCGTGAACCTCGTTGAAATCGATCTCCTGCTGGGCGGACGACCGATGCCCAGGCGCAAGACCCTAACGGCGGGTCATTACCACACGATCGTCGCTCGCGCCTCGGACCGTCCGGATTCGCAGGTCTACTCTTGGACGATCCGGCACGCCCTTCCTCCTGTTCCAATCCCGCTTCGCCCTCCGGACGCGGACGTCACGCTCGACCTGGGCGAAGCCTTTAATCTGACCTACGATCGAGGGAGGTTCAAGCGGGTTCTTCGCCACGGCTCGCCACTCCCGGATCATCTTACCCTAAGCTCGGCCGACCACCAGTGGGCAGAAGGTCTCGTGTGCTGAGTGGGCAGTGGGAAGTCGGCAGTGGGTACCGCACCCCTTCTGAGGCGAGGGCGAGCCTGTTCTGGCGAGACTCTATCGCTGACCCTGCCAGCCTGGGTCCCCGAGAATCCTGGATTAACCTCGCTTGCCCCCAGGCAGGATATCCGCCACAACAACCCGTCCAAATTCGGCACCGTCTACCAAGAAGGGGACCGTCTCGGAAGCGCCGCACACCACACACTTGGCGTAACGTCCGGTCTTTCGGTCCGGTTCGCCGAAGACCTCGACCTGATCGCCCAAGAGGTTCACGATCCAGTAGAACGGAACATCACCCCGGGCGTAGGCCAGCAGCTTCTCGCCGCGATCTTTGGCTAGGCTGGTGTCCGCGACTTCGACGACCAGGGCCACGTCTTCGGGGCCGGGATGTCTGGTGACGTACTGGCCCCTGCAACCCCGGACGACCGCGATATCGGGCTCTGGCTCGTCGTAATCGGGAATCCTCAGCGGGTTTTGTTCGCGGATGTACCAGCCCGAGGGCAAAAAAGCCCCAATCGCAACAGCGACCAGTTCGCACGCGGCGACATGGCGCGGCTTCTTGGTTATTTTTCGTACCAGCAACCCGCCAATCAGCTCGACTTGAGGATCATCAAGGAGTTCGATCTCGGCCAGCCGCTCGTACCGATCCACGGTCATTCGGTAAAGTTCGTCGAGTTGGATTCCGCCCTGACCATCAACCGTCAGGAAATCCGTGGCCATTGCTGACTCCACTTCCCTGGTGTGGCGAGGTCTCGCGACCTCGCCATTGAGGGCTTTGGCTAGGACACCACCGGCAACTGCATGAAGAAATCGTTGCCCTTGTCGTCGACCAGGATGAATGCCGGGAAGTCGACGACATCGATCTTGTAAACGGCTTCCATCCCCAGCTCGGGGTACTCGAGCAGTTCGACCTTCTTGATATTATCCTGGGCGAGGATCGCGGCGGGGCCACCGATCGAACCTAAGTAGAAGCCGCCGTGCTTCTTGCAGGCGTCGGTCACCTGCTTGGAGCGGTTCCCCTTGGCGATCATCACCTTGGAGCCGCCCTGCGACTGGAAGAGATCGACATAGCTATCCATACGTCCCGCGGTGGTGGGGCCGAATGAGCCGGAGGGGAGGCCCTCGGGGGTCTTGGCGGGCCCGGCGTAGTAAACGGGGTGGTTCTTCAGATAATCGGGCATGCCGTCGCCGCGGTCGAGGCGCTCCTTGATCTTGGCGTGGGCGATGTCGCGGGCGACGACGATGGTCCCCGTCAGCTTCAGGGGCGTGGAGACCGGATACTTTGTCAGCTCGCCCAGGATGGCCTCTATCGGCCGGTTCAGGTCGACCTTCACACCGTGCTCGGCACCCATGCCAGTGCGGTACTGCGCGGGGATGAACCGGGCCGGATCGCGCTCGAGCTGCTCCAGCCAGATCCCTTCACGATCGATCCGGGCCTTGAGGTTCCGGTCGGCCGAACACGACACGCCGATGCCCACCGGGCAACTGGCGCCATGGCGAGGCAGACGGACCACCCGGGCGTCAAGCGCGAAATACTTGCCGCCGAACTGGGCGCCGATGCCGCTCTTGCGGGCGATGTCCATCACAGTGTCTTCGAGCTCAGGATCGCGGAACGCCCGGCCTAGCGCATTTCCTTCGGTGGGGAGCGTGTCCAGATAACCAGCGCTGGCGAGCTTCACCATCTTCATCGTCAACTCGGCGGAGGTCCCGCCGATGACGATTGCCAGGTGATAGGGAGGGCAGGCGGCCGTGCCCAGCGAGCGCAACTTCTCCGCCAGGAATTTCTCCAGGCTCGCAGGGTTCAGGAGCGCCTTGGTCTCTTGGTAAAGCATCGACTTGTTCGCCGACCCGCCTCCCTTGGCCACGAACAGAAACTCGTACTTCTCGCCGGGCGTGGCGAAGATGTCGATCTGTGCGGGCAAGTTCGTGCCCGAGTTGATCTCCTCGTACATCGTGACGGGAATCGTCTGCGAGTAGCGGAGGTTTTCCTTCAAGTAGGTCTCGTAGACGCCGCGTGAGAGCCACTCTTCGTCCTTGACGCCGCCGGTCCAGACGCGCTGGCCTTTCTTGGCTATGATGGTCGCCGTTCCGGTATCCTGGCACATGGGAAGCTGGAATCCGGCGGCCACCGCGGCGTTCTTCAAGAGGGCCAGAGCGACAACCTGGTCATTGGGCGAAGCCTCGGAATCCTCGAGGATCGCCGCCACCTTGGCCAGGTGCGCAGGTCGATACAGGAACGATACGTCGCGCAAGGCCTCACGCGCCAGCAGCGTGAGCGCCACCGGCTTGATTTTAAGGATCTCCTGGTCCTCGAATCGCCCCGTGGAAACGAGGTCCGATCCGAGATGGCGATACTGGGTCGAGTCAGGCCCCAAGGGAAACGGGTCCTGATAAGCGAATTCGGGCATCTTGAAATTCTCCCGGAATCGACGAGGTTTCACCCGCGGGACCGCGGCAATGACGACCAGATTGTCCCAGATTCCTCCTCGGTCCGGAAGCAACTAGCCAGGTAAAACCCCGCGCCAACGGCGCCGGGTCGACCTTCCGTGAACCCGGCGAAGCTGTACCCTGCCGCGTGGTGATGCCTCCGGGGCACGGCGTGATCCTTAACGCTTTTTCAGCGTGATTCCCAGTCCCGCGGCATCCATCAGGACAAACGAGCTATCCAGGTCAGGATTGGTCGTGATCGCCTCGATGTATCGAGGATTAGGCGTGGGCCGCGCCATGTTGTGAGCGAGGATCAGACCTCCCGGCCGAACCAACGGGAGCAGCTCTCGGAGATAGGCGTCGTAACCTTCCTTCTCGGCGTCGATGAACAGAATGTCGATCGGCTCCCTGTTCTTGATGGCTGTCTGATGCGCATCGCCTTCGGTGATGACGACCAGGTCCAAGACTCCGGCCTTCTTGAAGTTCTCCCGGGCCACTGAGATTCTCTCGGGGTCGATGTCGTAGGTGTAGAGCTTGCCGCCGGTCTTGCGGAGGGCCAGCGAGAACCAGAGCCCCGACTCGCCCGTCGAGGTGCCCAGCTCGACGACCCGCTTGGCGCCCAGAGCCTCGGTAAGCTGGCGCATCAGGCGGCCATCGGCGGTCGAGACGTTGGCATAGCGCTCGCCCCGCCGCGCGCTTTCGATGGCATCAAGGATCTTCTTCTCGCCTTCGTCCTTGGGCAGCGAGACCTTCTGGAGGTTGCTACTACCTTCACCAAAGCCCGGCGCTCCCGGGCCTGGCCCGAACCCTGGTCCGCCGCGTCCCCGGCCGCGGCCTTCGCCTCGAAACATGGGTCGGATCTCCTCGGCCGTGAGCTTGCCGTCATGGTTGGTGTCACGTTTCCTCAGCTTGGCCGCCGCGGCGTCGATCTCGGCCGCCGACAGCGTTCCGTCATCGTCATCGTCGAAGACATGCAAAAGTGCATTCCCCGGTCCGCCCGGCGGTGGACCGACCCACGGTGGGGGCGGCTGCGCCGTCGCCGCAGCCCGCTGAAGGAGTAGTGCCAGACCCAGCACCAGGGCGATTTTTGTGAATTGTGGCAGTTTCATGGCTTTTCCTCCGGCCAACCGGGTTCAAGGCCCAAAAGTGGGCGACGGCGATCACCAGATCGCTTTCGACACTTCTCATTCTTCGCGACATCAGGCTCAGGATTGGCCGATAATTCCCTAAAATCGGGTTCGTGGGAGCCTAGAAAGCGGTTGCTCGACGCGCGCCAGCCAAGAACCTATGCCCCGTGAGTCGCGATAGATGAAAGGCTATTTCTGTGACTTCTTGCCGGCTCGCTTGGGCTGCCCTTCAGCCGCGGGGGACGGCGGCCACGGTGGAAGATTCTCGATCAGCGCCACGGTTTCCATGCTCACACGCACAACCTGACCGACGAGGCGGACGATGTATTCAGGATCGTCGCGCCGGTTGGGATCGCTCGTGATGCCGCTACGCTTGTCGGTGCTCACCTGGTATTGGTCGATGACCCACTCAAGCGCGCTCCGGTTGCCGAGACGGTAGAGGAAAACCTGGGGCGGAATCTTGGCCAGCGTGAGCGATTCGTTGATCTTGAGCTCGGTCTTGTCCTTGCTCAGCTTCATTTTTTCCACGCTGTACGAGAGCGGCATTCCCTCGGAGTAGACCCATTCCAGCGGCCAGGGCTCGACTTTCTCATACCCAAGGTGCAGCACGGACAACCGCTTCCCGGACTCGGCGAGCGCCCGGAAGTCGCCCAGTAGCGGAATGCGGGGCAGCTCCCTCTTGAGGTTGTCGGCGAACCGAGAGCGATACCCGGGATGGTGCAAGACCCCGTAGACGTAGTGAAAAATATCCCGCTTCGAAATGGTCGGGTCGCTGTATTGGGTCCGAAACCGGCAAAGCGCCCACTCTGTGACGTTCTCGCGCCGGCTGGAGCCGTCTTCGTCGTAGACGTGAAATGGGAAACAAGGCGTCTTGTCGAGAAGGTCAAAGCTAGGAAGACGGCAGGTCATAAGGCACTGGAAATCCTTGCTACTCCCAACCCCCGAAATGCAGATAATCTCGTTCGCCGTGTCGAGCGACGGCAGTATCCTCCGGAATAGCCCCATTCTATCTATACTTATACTCTCATAGTACAGCAGCCTCGCATTATAGGGGCGGTATAGTGCGGCGCGAATCTTCTGGGGCTGGTATTCCGCGTGTCTGCCTGCAGCGCAGTGCATCTTCAGAGTGCTGCTCCATTTGACCCTGGAGTAGTCCACGAAGTCGTCGATGTTTTCACCGTGGCCCTTACGACCGTATCGGTCGACCTCGGAGTTATAGTCCTCGAAGAAGCGCGAGACGTTCGCTTCAAGCTCGCCTGGATGGTAAGAATAGACGATGTTATCTCGCGCGGTGTTTACGCCTGGTGAGTAGACCCTGAACAGGACACCCTTGGGATCGTTGCTTGCTGCCTTAGCATCCCTGTTCCCGATTGGGATCAATCGTTCGAATTCGTCGATATTCTCAACCGGGAGCCAATTGTGCCGATCGTCGGGAGTCAGCATGTCCCAGATTACATGGCCCATGGTTCCCTTCTCAGCAAGCCATTTGAGCTTCTGTTCCTTCCGCCAGCCCTCGGGGACTCGGTGGTAGTAGGTCTGGTGGATATCATGTTTCGAGGAGCGGATTGCCGCCGTGACGCCGACCCCAACCTGAATCCCGAAGACGTTGTGCGTCGTACCGCTGAGCTTTGGGTTCCTACGGACGTTCCCGTGAAGGTCCACGTGACAGATGCGACCGAAGTCTTGGCATAAATGCTTTCTCATGCCGTCGAAAGCAATTTGGTCGACAAAGCTGTTGTTACTCACGAAGCAAACGATTCCGTTAGGCAATTCGAGCCGGTCTGTTGCCCAGCGGAAGAACTTCACGTAGGGGTCGTAGAGCTTGTTATTCAGAGTGGCTCTTGAATCCTTCCCGTAAGTAGTGCGTATTCTATTGTCGACGACTGGATACTTCCGGTTCTTGTTGTTGTCGTTCTCGTTCTGCTGGTTCATGTTGTACGGAGGGTTGCCGACGATGACCGTGATGGGCGCCTTCTTCTGCCGCTCGACGCGGGCGGTGTTGGCCACAGTCATGAAGGAGAGGGTTCGCTGAGCGCCCTCGGCGAGCTCGAGCGTGTCGACGAAGCATAGGCCGGGAAACGGCTCGTATTGCCCGGTCAGCTCGAAATAGGCGTGCTCGATGTTCATCGCGGCGATGTAATAGGGCAGAAGCATCACCTCATTGGCGAAGAGCTGCTCGCGGTACATGCGCGGCAGGTCCTTCTTAGGTATTCGCCGCATGAGGTTGACGATGAAGTTCCCGGTGCCCGTGCAGGGGTCGAGGATGTTGACGCCTGGGTCGCCCAGGCCCAGGCCGAACTCGGTTTTCAGGACCTCCTCCACGCTCGCGCACATGAAATCGACGATTTCCTGAGGCGTGTAGACAATGCCGTGGGTGTCGGCAACCTTGACCGAATAGCCCTGGAAAAACCGCTCATACACCGTGTTCAGGAAGTGCTGCTTTTCGCTCCAGTCCTCCAGGCCGCGGGCAGCGTCCTCGATCGCCTTGTAGAAGTGGTCGAGCTTGCGCAGGAAGTCGGCCCGGCTGAAGCTCTGGCTCGCCAGCTCACCGATGACGCGCTCGATCTCCACGGCGATGACGTTGCGGTCGGTGAAATCGGGGTTGTCGAAGACGGTGCGAAAGAGGCGCTCGGTCAAGAGGTGCTGAACCAGCATCTCGTCGACCGCCTCGCGCCTGAGGTTGGGGTTGAGCGAATTCTTGCACAGCTCGAAGAAGTCGGCAAAGGCCGCCTTGAACTTCGCGTTCGTCTTGTGCGCTTCCACGATCCGGTCGTTGAGCGCCCGGGCCAAGTCGGGAATGCGTTCCTTGAAGTTCGCGACGGCGTCCTTGAAGCCCTCGATGTCGGGCTTGGCATGCGTGTAGAACGCGTTTATACCTTACGCGGCCATGAGTGAGACGTCTTTGAATTGTTGGAAGTTGAGTGTCATCAGGGTCTTCAGTTGCTCGGCGTGGCTGGTCGGAAGGCTGGCAATGGTCGCTTCGATGGCGGCCTGAAA
>JBKQMU010000276.1:0-22756 GCA_052146555.1 Isosphaeraceae bacterium | reverse complement strand
CGGCTCGACGAGGCCGAGGCGGCCTGCCTCAAAGCCCGTTCTCTCGAGGAGTCCCTCCGGGCCGACTTTCCCGAGGTCCCCGACTACCGGTTCGAGCTGGCCTCGATTCTCAACAACCTGGGACTCCTCTGGACGGGGAAGTACCCGCCACGCGCCGATTTGGTCTACCGCGAGGCTCTCGAACTCCAGCAGGCCCTCACTGCCGAGTTCCCCAAGCGCCCTGACTACCAACTCGGCCTGGCTGTCACGCGGCTCAATCTCGCGGCCGTCCTGGAGCGGGTCGACATGCGCGAGGCCGAGCGCACCTATCGCGACGCCCTGGCGATCCATGAGCGGTTGAAGGCCGACTTTCCCGAGGTCCTGGAGTACCGGCTCGACCTCGGACGCACCCTCTATAGCCTGGCCAGGCTGCGGCTCGCCGGAGACGACCCCGGTGGGGCGCGGGCCCTGCTGACGCGCGCCATCGGGATGCACCGGGCCGTGCTGGAGTCCGACAACCGGAGTCAGCCAGCTCGGGAGTTCCTCCGCGACGATCAGGCCGTGCTTTGCCTGTCCCTGCTCCGTTTGGGTGCACACGTGCAAGCCGCCGACGCGGCCGCTGAGCTCCCTCGAATCGTTCCCAAAGGACCTCGCGAATACCTCCGCGCCGCCGCCTTCCTCGCGCAATCCGCTACGGCAGCCGCGTCCGATACGAAGCTCTCCGACTCGGATCGGCCAGCGCGGGCGGAGGCCCACGCACGACGAGCCACCGGACTGCTTCGTCAAGGCGTTATCGAGGGATGGATCAAAGACCCTCATGAACTTGAGATCAAGGATCTCGCCCCTCTCTGGCCGTTCGACGACTTCAAGGCACTCAAGAAGCTCGTCGAGGGCCGTTCCGCGCCCCCGGCCGGTTGAGCGGGTTTTAGAAAGCCGGCGGCGGCGTCGGCGGTGTAAGTCGCCGGCCGTAGAAGATGTTGAGTAGGGCCACCACCTCGAGATCATACGGCCGCGGACCCGTCACTGGGTCGACCACGCCAGCCGAGAGAATGGCCCGCCGCCCGAGGGCGACGCTTGCTCCGAACGTCAGGTCGACCACGTCGGGCGTACCGGGCGCTGCCCCGACGGCGTGTGATACGCGGTGGTTTAGTGGTGTGTTCACATGCACTTCCATCGTGGGCACGATGGCGCCGATCAAGGCCTCGGGATCGGCCGCGCGGTAGAGGAAGTAACCGACGCCGACGTCATTGTAGTACATGGTCACGACACGGCCGTCGGTCGGGACGTTCGTCCCTGAGAAACCCTGGACGAACCAATCGCCGAAATTCGCGATGTAGCCGACGAAGGGTTGAAGCGACGTGGTCCGGATGCTCTGCGCGAAATGCGCCCCGGCGAAGCCGGAGGGGCTGTTGGGCGTGGTCACGGCCAGGCCCGCCGACAATAAGTTGCCCGACTTCCGGTCCTGGCACACAATCCCCTTGAAGAAAACCGTCAGGTCGCCGACGGCCGTGCTCGACCCGCCCAGGCCGGGCATGGTACCCTTGGCCGAGATCGAGTTCAAGGGCATCCGCAGGCCGACCGAGGCACGCTGGTCGAAGAAGGTCTTCTCCAGGCCGAAAAACTCGCGATAGACCTGGACGTCGCGGAGGCCAGTGGTCGGTGACTGCAGAAGGTTGTCGAAGTAGTTGAACGCGATGAACACGCGGTCCTGGGGCCTCGGGCTCTGGTTGTCGGCCATCTTGTAGCCACGTACCCAGGGGAAGCGCACGGCACTTGCCGGCGGGTCGAGCCTGTGCAGGTTGGGCGTCCCGAAGAGAGGGGCAAGGTCCCCGAGCATCAGCGGGACGCCACCACCGGCGAAGCTGCCCAGGTCCGTGAGCCCCTCCGCCATTGTCCCGGCAAAGGTCCCGGGTCCGCCTGCCGTGGCAGGCGCCAGGGCCACAGCCAGCGGCGTGGGCGGGGAAATTGGTGGGGGGGGCGACGGAGCCACCCCTGAGGGTGGGGCAGGAAACGGCCCGCTCAGTTCAGGACGTCGGGTCGGGGGGGGCGACGGTGGCGACGGAGCCACGGGAGGAGGCAGAGGCGTCGCCTGGGCGCGCCGTAATCCTTCATCCGGGAGAGGCCGGCTGCGGGCAACTCCCTGCTCCGTCTCGGGGGACGATCTTACCGCCTCATCCTCCACGGCCATGCTCCAAGTCGGAAGCAGGACAAAGCCGATCAGCAGTAAGCAGAACGCTTGTCCCATCGCCCCGACCTCCTGAGCGTGCCAACAGACTATCCTCAACGGTCTTGACGACGTCGAGGGGAACGGTGCTTGCTATGGGGAGTCCTTATCACATCACTACCATCTTTCCGATCTGGCTCATCTGAAAAGATCGTCGAAGTGGCCTAGGCGGGATCATTCGTTTTTTCGTAACACCTCACCCAAATCGAGTTAACCTTGGATGCCCAGGGGGCATTGGAAGCGAAGGGAACATTCCTGCTTGTCATAGCAGGTTGAGCAGATTGGAAAATGTGTGGGCCGGGTGTTCGGAATGGTATTGAAGCAACGAGTGGCCGCCGAATGGCTTAGACACGGACGAACTTGTGACCCGGCAGCCGGTGGATCATGCGCTTGAGCTCCAGGACGCTCAGAGACAGGGACGCGATCGATCAGATGACGCTGCAGGATGGCGACCTTCTCAACGGGCGTATTGTTCTCCCGGGGCTTTCGCCAGGCAAGACTCCTGCCGAGTTGTCGTGTAACTCGGCTGGGGCGTCTCTCCATTTCCGGCTGAAGCAAGGCACATTGACTTCTCACACCCATTCGCTCTTGCGAGCCGATCAAGCTCGACCCAATCCTTCTGATTGTCGGTCAATCACCGTGATAGGTCGTTAAATGGTGTCCAGCGAAGTTGAAAGGACGAAGAAGCCAACAAAGGTTGTAGAGAGATTCCTCCGATAAATTGGAAGTACCACGATGCCTGGAAGCGGTGCCGGGAGCCGTGTAATTTCGTTGCGCCGGGGATCGTGGAATTATCTTCACACGCGATCAGGAGGGTTCATGAGTGCGCCCACGCATATACGCAGATCGGTCCCCTTGACGGGCGGACTGGTCGCGATGTTTTTCACGATTGTCTTTTTCACAGCCACGGTATCTCCCTCAAAGGGGGGTGATCATCCCTGGGGCTCCTTCTTCCATAAGCATTTTGGCCATGAGGAGGTCCCTCCCGGCCAGATTGCGACCTTAAACGGCGGTGCTTGGTACTGGATGCGCAGTCCTGAGCAAGAGAAAACCGTTGTAATGAACCTGTTCAATCGCTACTGCATCCGCTGTCACGGGGTGGATGGCCGCGGAGTCTGGGACATTCCGGGAATCCCTGACTTTACAGACGTCCGCTGGCAGAATTACCGGACTGACGCGGAGATCGTGCGAATCATTATCGAGGGACGAGGAGCCGTGATGCCCCAGTTCCGTGGCGCTCTGGCACTCGATGAAGCCTGGGGCCTTGCTCACTATCTCCGGAGCTTCGTCCCTGGAACCGAGATGTCCCGGCCAGAGGTTCGCAATCCGCCTGGTCAGGCACAGTCATCCACGAATGCAAGGTCGGCAACGAGTCCGGCATCAGCGAGCACGACGGCCTCGGGCGGAGCTGCATCAGCCTCCACTCCGCCCGCATCGCCGCCCGGTGCGAACAGTGGCGAATCCAGCCCCTTCGCCCGCTGAGAAAAACGCGCCTATTTCGCCGCGACGATCGCCCCGCCACACTTAACGTTCAGTGATCACAAAGGGATCGGTTCCTGCAAAGGCACCGATCCCAGTTTGTTTCGAAAGGAAGTCAGACAACGTCGTGCTTGCGAGACGCCTTCTGCAGGGGCAATGGAGAACCTCACCTGGCACAACCGGAAAACCCGCCAGAATCCACAGGAACGTCCTAATAATTGTAAATCTGCGTAGTCAATATGACCGATACGGTCGATGGGTCGTTCAAGAGAACGTCCTGTCGTTCAGCTTGAGTCTGCCCCGCCGACTCAAGGGCGCCCTTTCCAGTCTTCCCTGGCGCCATCCCGATCATTCCCTTTGTTGCGAGGGCTCCTCCATGTTGAGAGGTATCAGCCTGGCGCTACTGGTATTCCTACTTTGCACTGGCCTCCATGCGGCTGAGGACCCAGCACCTCCGCTCCAGCCTCCCGGCGCGCAGCAAGCCAAGACAGACAAGCCACGCGAAGAATCGCCTAAGGCAGTGGTTCGTCTCGCGGCTGGCAGAACTCAGGTTGCTGGCTCATCAGATACATTGCAGGAGGCTCTGGCTCGGCAGGCTCGCGAAATTCAGGCTCTCAAGCAGCAATACGCGCAGGAGTTGGAACAGCAGAAGAAGCGGGCCGAGCTCCAGCAGAAGCAGATCGAGATTCTCCAGAAGACCGCCCAATTACTCGCTGATCAGATCAAGAAACAGGCCGCCGCCCCAGTTTCCACACAGGCGATTGACAAGCTGCAGGAGAAGACTGATCTCCTGGAGTCACGCGCACAACAAGCAGCCCGCAGAGACCGGGAGCTCGCCAGCGCGACTGACAACCTGCGCGAGAGGCTCGACAGTGAGATCCGCAACGGTCCCCGTCTACCGGCCGCGCTGAAAGAGCTCTTCCTTTCCAGCTACACCAATGAGACACCGCTCTCCATCTACGGCCAGTTGCTCTTCAACTACGACAAGCAGAACGGTCACAACGGCAATTTCACGACGATGCAGGTTTCACCCTATTTTCTGCTCCAGCTCAACAAAAGGTTTCTCGTAGAAGCCAGTATCGACATCAACAACGTCTCCGGTGTGAACACCGGCAACGCCCAGATCGATATCATTCTCAACAAGTGGATGACCCTGAACGTCGGCCGATTCATCACCCCGATCGGACAATTCAACCTCTGGTACAACCACGAGTGGGTTAATCGGCTACCTGACCCACCGCTCATGTTCAACCAGGTCTCGCCCATCTCCTCGACCGATGGCCTTCAGCTCAGCGGGGCGACCTATCTCGGGGGGTCGCCGTTCAAGTTGAGCTATCAATTGTACTTCGGAAACGGCTATCAGCTTGCCCAGAAACCATCGAACTACAATCAGTCTGTCGATCTGGGCGGGATCGCCGGCGCCCCGGAAGAAGTAAGCTCCCAGGCATATGGTGGTCGCCTGGGTCTCTGGATGCCCAGCTACGGCATGAACATGGGGATCTCAGGCTACTCCAACGGCGTTTACTCGCCTGGCGTCCGCGATCACTTCGGTCTCTGGGGGCTTGACTTCAGCTATCGCCGGGGAAACTGGTACTTCCTAACTGAATGGGCTGACAACTACCAGCAAGCCAAGGGAACCATTGGCAACAATATCGACCGCCGCGGCTTGTACGCCCAGATCTCCTATCGCGACTACAACCACCGCAGTCCTTATCTTGCCAAGATGGAATACGTCTTCCGGTATAGCTTTGCAAACTTCACCGGGGTCGCTTTCACCAAGCTCGACCTCACGGGCTTCGGGCCCGGGGCCGCGCCGGTTGATACCAACCAGTACACCTTCGGCTTCAATTACTGGTTCTACGCCAGCAACGTTCTCCACCTCGCCTACGAGATCAATCAGGAAGTTCATCACAACCTCAACGACAACATCTTCATGGCACAGTGGGTATGGTTCTGGTGATCGTGATACCGGCGGCGGCGTATAAATCGTTCAAGGATGAGATCAACGGGCCTGGGAGACGAGCCCAGGTGACGATCGACAAGGATGGGGACGATGGCAATACAGAGCCTTCGAATCTTCGGGTGCAAGGAGGCACGGTGCCTGCTGCTGGTTGTTGTCGCCTTCATGACGGTGGGCTGCTACAACCCGCCGGTGGATGTTTCCCAGGCTCCGGCTCCATTTCGGTTCCGGATCAGGAAAGGCGAGGAGCTCAGCGGCAACTGGCAGGATGAGGTCACCGGCGGGCAGCTCTTCTCCATGTACTGCGGCTACTGTCACAACGCCCGTGCCATCGGCGAGCGACCATTTTCGAATTACCAGAATGTTTTGGCCCACATGCGGGTCAGGGCTCTGATGACTGGCGAGGAGCAGGCCAAGATCGAGGCCTTCTTCCGCCGCTGGCACGACGTTCCGCCGGCGAGCGGGCCGATCGAGCCGTCGCCCAAGCGGCAGATTTTCTCGCAGCCGATCGCCGAGCTGCGCGAGGAGTCGCAGGCGGCCGACAAGGCGGCCGCGAAGGCCAAGGCCGCACAGGACGCCGCAGCTCCGCCTGTCGAGGCCATGCCGTTGCCGGCCGGTCCCGGACCCTTCCAGGCTAGACCTTGACCCCAGGCCGGCTAAACCGCTCATCAAAGAACACCCTGCTCGATGCGTCGCGTCGAGCAGGACGTCCTTGCCCTTCCCTAGGCTCCGTACTGGCGACCCTCGCTCACGGCCGAGAGGAAGCTGCCGCCAGTGCCTGCAACTGCTTTTCGATGTCGTCGAACTTCTGCCGCAAGGCCTGCATCTCCTTGTCAAACTCCGCCGTGGATGCAGCAGAAGCCGGCGCTGTTTCGGCCATCAGCTCGGGAGCACCGAAGCTCCGAACGAAGAGGGCGAGGTCACGAGCCCGGTCGGCGGTCAGCTGGGTGTTCCAGGCAGGCATCAATCCTTTACCTTCCATGATGCTCGAGGTGAGCTGATTATTACTCTTGCTGATATGCCAGTCATGCGAAGTGAAGTTGGGCAGGGCTGGCATGGCTGCCCGCACAGCAGTTCCTCGCCCGTCGGCTCCATGGCAGGCGATGCACAGCGTGTTGAAGGTCGTCTGCGCCGCCCGGATCTTCTCGGCCTGAGCCGCTGTGCTTGCCGTGTTTGCCGTGGGAAGTGCAGCGGGAAGCACGGCGGCAGAAGCTGCCGGTGTTGAGGCCTGAGCCGGAGCAGATGCCGGCGTTGCCGCAACGACCGGCGTGGAGACTGTGACCGCGCTGGGCAGAGCAGCATTGCTCATGCTTGTTGCACTTCCGGGAGCGGTCGATTGAGCTGGGCTTGCTGGTGTGGGTGGGGTTGGGAATGCCGAAACAGCCGGGCCTGCGGGTGCGGGGTTCTGAGCAATCTGGATCGGTGCAGTTACTGCGGGGGTTCCGCCCGGCGTCGCCGATACGATCTGCTTGCCGCCCTTGAACGCTCGCATGAAAGCGACCATATCCTTCACGTCGGTGTGGGCGCGGGCAAGATTATCCTTCTGGGCCAGCATGACCGTGGATTTGACTCCCTTGATGATCGACTCCTTCCCCTCGAGGATCGAGTGCTGTAGTTCCGCGTCGCTGCGCGAGTCTTGCCACTTGGGGTCGGTGAGATCCGGAATCGAAGGCGTGGCCAGGCGGAAGATCTTGCCCTTGCCGTCCGCCTCGTGACAGGCCATGCAGACGGCGCGATACATCTCTTCGGGGGGCATGCCAGCGGGAGCTGGCGGGGACACCGCGACGACGGCAGCCGGAGAGGTTGCTGGAGCGGTTGTTCCCGCAGGTGTAGCGGTCGCAGGAGCTTTGGTGGTTGTGGCGCGGCCAGCTCCGGGGGCAGCAGCCGTAACGACGGCGGGCGCCGGGGGCGCAGCCGCCTCGGCGACAATCAGCTCCATGGCACGTTCAATTGGAATTCGCACGTTACTCTTGGTCGCCGGATTGACCCACCCGTATGAAGAAAGCAGCTTTTTTTCCTGTTCCCGCAGATCGGCTGCCTTCTTGGCGAGCACTCTCTGGTCTTCGGTCAACGGGGCTGGTGGAGTCGTGCGGTGAGCGAAGCTCATGGTGAAGAAGTAGGTCAGATAGACGAGCAGAGCAACCCCGACGAGTTTGAATAAACCCAGGATCAGCGCGACGAGCAAGGAGGGACGGCCCGCTGACGACTCATCCTCGCTACTCTCCAGCGGGGGCAGCGACTGAATGGGGGGCGACGAAGACGGATCGCTCATCTTAGCATCATCCTGCTTGGACTCACGAGGACGGATCGGATCGACGGACATAAGAATCGCTCCTCACGAATTGCGGAACGCGAGCGACTCGGACAGGTGGGGATCTCCGATTGGAATCAGCGGCCGGGCCGCGCACGAGTAGACAACAACCGCGCTCGCAGCCAGCACCAGGGTAGCCAGGACGGATAGGTCCAGCCAGTCTGGCAGGGCACCGTCGGGCAGAAGCGCGGGCATGATCACCCAGTAAAGATCAAGGTAATGGAAAACCAGGACCCAGGCCGAGAGCACGCCCAGCCAGAACGGGTCTCGCCGGATCGGCCGGAACAAGAGCATGAAGAAAGGAACGGCGAAATGTCCGAAACACAGCGCCCAGCTCAAGGTGTTCCAGGTGCCTGAACGGCGTGCAATGTACCAGCTCGTCTCTTCAGGAAGGTTTGCGTACCAGATCAGGAAATACTGGCAAAAGGCAATGTACGTCCAGAAGACCACGAAGCCGAAAAGCAGCTTGCCCAAGTCGTGCAAGTGCTCGATTGTGATCGTTGTCCTGAGCCAGCCAGCTGTGCGTAAGGCTAGGATGAGCAGAATCAAGGCGGCCAGCGAGGCGACCAGCGATTCCGCCCAGAAATAAACGCCGAACATCGTCGAAGCCCAGTGCGGCTCAAGCGACATCAACCAATCGAAGCCGGCGAAACTCGACGAGAGCGCAAGCAATGGAAGCCCCCAGCAACTTATCCTCCGCATCGCATCGCTCGTGCGCGAGTCAGTCGATCGATCCTGGCTGGCCGATTTCCATGACAGCAATCCGGCGATGAGGGCCCAGAGCGCGAGGTATACCGCGGCGCGCACATTGAAAAACGAAGGGTCGAGCCAGGCGGCCTTGCGCGCCAGGGCCGGATCCGCGGCCACCCGGGCAGAGACCGCCCAGGAATAGATCTGGGGCAGATTGACCGCGACGGGGACGAAGCCGACTGCCAGCAAGGGCAACGGCCGCGTTAGATTCTCCATCAAGCGCCGGACGACCACCGACCAGACGGCGCGCGAAAGGTGCTGGAGCATGAGCCAAGCTAGCGACCCGATGGCAATGCTGATGACGAAGACCAATGCGACCAGGTAAGAGTAGAGCCACCGTCGCGGATCGCTCAGCCAGCGTGACCAGGAGATGGCCCCCGCCCCGATCGCCAGCGCGAAGAAGCCCATTGCCAGGATGCGACCGCTCATCGCGGGCAAGCTCACGTTGTCGGTAAGCTGGCGTGCCTGGGTCATGGGTTCAGCTCCGCTCGCTTGGCCTCAGGGATGTCGCCAGGTTTCGCATCCTGACTGCGCATGAGGGCACGAATGTAGGCGACGATCGCCCACCGGTCGCCGACCTTGATCTGAGACCCATATCCTTGCATACGCCCCCTGCCACTGGTAATCACGCTGAAGTACTCACCCTCAGGCATAAGAGCATGGAACCTGTCGGTGATGCTCGCCACACCGGCCATACCATACAGGGTCAAGAGGCCGTTGCCCGCCCCCGTCGCACCATGACATGGGGTGCAGAAGATCTGGTACCGCTCCTGGCCGCGCCGAAGCAGTTCCAGATCGAGCTTCACGGGCAGCCGCGTCACCCAGGCAGTTCCTTGCTTACCCCGATAATAGCGGTCGTCCTCCTGCAGAAAATCTGGGTTTAACCGGGGCGAGCCAGCGTCGCTCTCGTAATCGGCGCCGCCGAAGGCCACGTTCCCCGCCGGAGGTGTCCGCATTTCTCTTCCATCCTTGAAGAACGGGCTCTCATCCTGGGCATGATACCGCGGCTGAGCCACCATGTCGGGTACGATCACCAGCGGCCGCCGCTCGCTGATCGTACCTCGAAACCCCATCAGGGAAACGAAGAGACCCGTCACCAGGACTAGCACGCTGATCACTACTCGCATCGCCGCCACCCACCAGGCTGCAAGAGATTGCATCACAACTCGCGCAAGATCGCGGTCTTCACGACAACCGCGGTTTCACCCTGTCGCGAGCTGAGTCACGTCTTGAGATATTCGATCTCCATAGCTCCCAGCGTCGCCAAGAGCGCCGGAGTTTGACCTTTGTCGAACATCCCGTCACGCGCTTCGACGGACAGGTAGAAGCCGTCATCGCTGGCCCTCGCGAACGTCTTGCCCCGGAACACCGGGTGGTAGAATCGGGGTAGTCCGTTGAGAAACAGCATGCTCAGCACCGCCGCGATCGAGGCATACAGGATCATCGTTTCGAAGCTGATCGGCACAAATGCTTCCGCGCTGTTGAGCGGCTTGCCATCCACGACCAGCGGGTACCCCACACTGCTTTGATAATACTGGACCCACTGGGCGAAGAGCACGCCAATCGCCCCACCTGCGAAGACGAACGCAGGCACGCGGGAGCGGCTCAGCCGCAGCGCCCGGTCGATCCCGTGAATCGGAAAGGGTGAGTACGTGTCCAGGCAGCGATACCCCGCCACGTGAAGCCTTCTGACGGCGGCGAGCAGCTCGGCAGGCCCGGCGAATCGGGCCAGCAGGCCGAAACTTGGGCCGGCGACAGGCTGAACGACGGGAGCCGCTGGGGAAGAATCGCTCTCGTGGCCTTCCCTCTCATCATGTTGCCCCCCAGCATGCGGGTCGGCCGCGGGCAAGCAGGCCTTCACCTCGCTGATGGCGACCATGGGAAGGAACCGGACGAAGATCAGAAAAAGCGTCGTGAACAGACCGAACCCGCCAAGTAGCTGAAGGTAATCAACCCAAGTGGGGTAGAACATCTTCCAGCTCGACGGCAAGTAATCGCGGTGCAAGCTGGTCGTCACGATCACGAACCGCTCGAACCACATGCCGACGTTGACAAACAGCGAGATGACGAACATCGCCCAGGGTGTCGTACGGAACCAACGGAACCAGAAGAGCTGAGGCATGAGTATATTGCAAAGCACCATCGTCGCGAAGCACCAGCCATAGGGCCCGAGGACCCGGTTGCGGAAGGTGTACTGCTCGAACGGATTGCCGGCATACCAGGCCATGAACAGCTCGGTTCCGTAGGCGTACGCGATGATGAGGGAGGTGACCAAAATCAGCTTGCACATATTTTGCAAGTGAGTGACCGTGATCACTTCTTCCAGCCCACAAACCCTGCGCAAGGGAACCAGCAAAGAGATCACCATCGCCAGCCCGGAGAAGATGGCACCGGTGACGAAGTAGGGAGGGAAAATCGTCGAGTGCCAGCCCGGTATCACCGAGGTGGCGAAGTCGAAGCTCACGATCGTATGCACGCTCACGACCAGCGGGGTTGCCAGGCCAGCCAGCAGCAGGTAAGCCATTTCGTAGTTGTGCCAGTGCCGCCCCGAGCCTCGCCAGCCCACCGCGAAGAGACCGTAGACCCAGCGACGAAATGGGCTCTGGGCACGATCACGGAGCGTCGCCAAGTCGGGAATCAAGCCCACGTACCAGAACATGAGTGAGACGAGCCCGTACGTCGAGATCGCCGCGAAGTCCCACGACAGAGCGCTGCGGAAGTTCGGGAAAAGTCCATTGGAATTCGGGAAAGGCACCATGAACCAGGCGATCCAGACGCGCCCGATGTGGATCATGACGTAAAGTCCGGCGCAGGCCACGGCGAAGAGGGTCATGGCCTCGGCGGCCCGGTTGAGGCTCGATCGCCACTTCTGGCGGAAGAGGAAAAGGATCGCCGAGATCAACGTCCCCGCATGACCGATCCCGACCCAGAAGACGAATGTGCCGATAGGCAAGCCCCAGCCCACCGTCTGATTCATGCCCCAAATACCCAGGCCTGCCGATATAACGTATATTGTTGCGAACGCTCCGATCAAGCCCACCGTCCCGCAGACAGCAAAAGCCAGCCACCACCAACGCGGCGCGGGGCGCTCGACCAGTCCGCAGACCAGATCGCTGATCGAGTGGAAACTGTGGTCTCCGGAAATCAGCGGAGGGGGACCCGATGTCTGTTCGGCCTGAAGATTCATGCGTGCTCTCCTCCCGGTGAGGTCCGGCCGGCGCGCATCCGGGGATTGGGATTCCGCAGCCGGGCCAGGTAGGAGGTTCGAGGCTTGGTATTGAGCTCACCAAGCAGGTCATAGTTTCGCGGCTGGTTCTTGATCGCAGAGACCTTGCTTTCCGGGTCCGAAATATCGCCGAAAACAATCGCCTGCGCCGGGCAAGCCTGGGCACACGCCGGGACGATGGTACCGTCGGGGACCTTGCCGGGGGCCGCCCCCCCCGCGGCCACCTTGACACCGATCTTGGCGCGCTCGATGCGCTGAACGCAGTACGTGCACTTTTCCATCACCCCCCGCATCCGCACCGACACGTCGGGGTTCTTCTGCATCTTGAGGGTTTCAGGCATCCCTTTTTCTGTGAGCGGACCGAACCACAACTGATCGAGGGGTCGCTGGTTGTAATCGAAGTAATTGAACCGGCGCACCTTGTAAGGGCAGTTGTTGGCGCAGTAGCGGGTACCGATGCACCGGCTGTAGACCATGAGATTGAGCCCCTCCTCGCCATGAACCGTCGCGTTGATCGGGCAGACCACCTCGCAAGGGGCTTTTTCGCAATGGACGCAGGCGACCGGTTGATGAACCAGCTCAGGTTCATCCGGGTCGCCCGCAAAGTAGCGGTCGATCCGGATCCAGTGCATTTCGCGTCCCCGCGGAAACTCTTCTGGACCCACGATCGGGATGTTGTTCTCGCTTTGGCAGGCGAGCACGCAAGCGCTGCAGCCGGTGCAGGTATTCAGATCGATCGCCATGCCCCACTGGTGCTCGCCGCGGGAAACGGGGACCGTCTGGATATCGTAAAGCTCTTCCTTGTGATGGTGGCCCGGCAAGGAAGATTCACCTAATTCCGTGAGCGAAGCCTCGCGGATCAGGTCGCGCCCGGCCATGGTAAAATGTTCCTGGCTGCAGGCAAGAGTCGTTCGCCGGCCCGTCTTTTCAATCTTGAGACCCAGTGCGATGTCAGGTGCCTTGGATGTTCGCAACGCGTAGGCGTCGGAGCCCACGTCCTGGCCGACACGGCCGCAGGCCGTCCGCCCATAGCCCAGGGCCAGACCCACCGAGTCATCGGCCTGGCCCGGCAGGATCATGGCCGCGGTCTCGAGAGTTCTGCCCTCGAGCTCGAGACGAACGATATCACCGTCGCTGATTGCCAGCTCCCGAGCGGTTCTCGGGCTCAGGAGCGCTGCGTTGCCCCAGGAGAGCTTGGTGATCGGGTTTGGTAACTCCTGAAGCCACCCGTTGTTGGCGAACCGGCCGTCGTCGAGTTTCGCATCACGTTCGAATACGAGCTCCAGGTTCGATGCCGAGAGCAATCCCGGGACCGGCTTGGCTGCAGTCGCGGCCCGAGCCACGGCATCCCACTTGATGGTTGGCTGCTCCACGGGATAGGCGCCGGCTGAGGAAGTTCCCTCGTGGAGGAACTTCCTCCAGGCCGCCTCGAATTGAGCGTCCGACGTGCCGCTGACCTTCCGGAAGGCGCGGCGGACGATCTCGTAGGGTGAGCTGGTCTCGAACTTCGTCAGCCGGGCCAGCTCCTCAAGGACGTTGCGACCATCGAAAAGAGGCTCGATCAGTGGCTGGATGGGGAGCAGCGTTCCGTCCCCTGCGCGGGCATCTCCCCATGATTCCAGGAAATGCGTCGAAGGGAGATGCCAGGAAGCCAGCCGGGACGTCTCGTCGGCGTGCAGTCCAAAACGAATCGTGGTAGCGACTTTTTTGATGCGATCGGCCAGGCCAAGGTCGACCGGCGCGTTGTAAGCCGGGTTGCCCCCCAGGATGAAGAGCGTCTCGACTTCGCCCTCGTCGATCGCCCGGACAAGCTCCGGGAGCGTGGCCGCTGCGGGCCGGGCTGGGGGTTTGCGAAGCTCGATCGACTTGCCGAGGTTGGCCAGCGCTGCGTTGAGCGCAAAGCCCAGTGCGTGGACGACCGGCGGCTGCCTGCGCCCTGCGATGATGATCCCCTTACCGGCATGAGCCCGCAGGTCCGCAGCCACCTCGCGAATCCACAGCTCATCGACCTTCGCGGAAACTTTATGCGAGGCCAGCGCCTGCCGTAAATCTGTGTGGTCACTGCCCGGCAACAGGGCAGGCTTCTCGCCATCAAGCAGCTCGCGTGCTAGGACCAAGGTATAGTCCAGCACGTGGCTGGAGGGGAGTCGCAGCCGGTGATCGGCCATCCCTCCGGTAATTGAGAACTGGCTCTCCACCACGTAGAGCCGGTTCATCGTCGGCGACTTCCCCTCACCAAGCCTGCCGCGTGAAAAACCTCGATGGTGGCGGGCGCCGTCTTCTTCAAGGCCAAGAAAGTCGCTGTCCAGCGAAAGAATGATCGCCGCCTGCTCGAACTGATAACGAGGAACGATGGGCGATCCAAAAGCCTCCGCGGCACCATCGTGGATGTTGGCTGCTGAAATCGGCTCGAAAACGTGCCAGTGAGCCTCGGGCAAGACCACACGGAAGTGCTCGCGGAGCAGATCGAGCGACGGCGAGACCGAGTCTTCGCTGAGGACTCGCAGCCCTTTCCCTTTCCGCTGGCGGATTGCGGCGTAGTGCTTGGCGGCAAAGGCGTCGTAATCGTTCCACGAGGAAGCCTGACCCTGTTGGAGCACTGGGCTGGAGCGATCCGGATCGTAGAGCTCCAGGACCGAGGCCTGGGCAAGCGTGTCGGAGGAGCCGCCGCTATCGGGCTGTCTGGGGTTGCCTTCAATCTTGGTAGGCCGTCCCTCGTGGCTCTCAACCAGAATCGGGAAGGCCGAGCCGCGGCGAGGCATCGCCGTGGCATAGAAGTTCGGCAGTCCCGGCACCACCCCCTCCGGAGGTTTTGCGTACGGCAGTACTTTCTGCTCGGGCCTGCGACATCCCGCCAGCCCGGCCAGACCCAGCGAAGCTGCCATCAACTGCAAGAATCGTCGACGGTCAACGCCCCCGGAAAGCAGCTCCCTGATGGACTCGGGAAATCGCCGCTCGACCCAGTCACGGAATTCCGGTGTGTCGGCAAGCTGATCAAGACTGCGCCAGTACGCCTTGCCGGTGGTAAATGCAACCATTTCCTTGCGGGCGGCGGTTTGGTCGGTCATCGGTGGCACCCCACACATTGTTCCGGAGCCTGAATCTTGTACCGATCTTTCAAGTGCAAGCCGAGATCGCGCTGATTCGTGCCCTCGGACGGACGCCAGGCGAGGTTGGTCGCTTCGGCGACGGGACGGAGATGATTCTCCGGTTCACGGTGACATGCCAGGCACCATCCCATGCTCAGCGGCTGGTCATGAACAACGACCGGCATCTCGTTGATCTTGCCGTGGCAGCTCACGCATCCGACCCCGCGCCTCACGTGCACCGCATGATTGAAGAAGACATAGTCCGGCAGCTTGTGCACCCGGATCCAGGGAACCGGCTTACCGGTTTCCATGCTTGCCCTGACCAGCTCGAGCTTCGGACTATCGGTCTTGATCGCCTGATGGCAGTTCATGCAGGTCTGCGTGGCTGGAACCTTGGCGACTGAGGAATCCTCCACACCCGTATGGCAGTAGAGACAGGACAGGCCAAGCTGGCCGGCATGTTGCGCGTGGGAGAACGGAACAGGTTGAACAGGAGCGTAACCGACGCGGGTGTATTGCTGGGGACCATAGTAGTAGAGTCCCACGAGTGCCAAGATGGCCGCAGCGAATGCCCCCACCATGGCGCACCGGAACCAGTAATCGAAACGACGTGAGTAAGTGAGAGGCACGATTACATTCTCCACGTCTCCAGGGAGGTCACCTCAGCGTGTCTGATCAGTTTCGGACTGCCAAAGACGCAGCCCCCGGCGCTCACCCTGACATGGGGAACCAGGCTTCACGAACCGCGTTCTCTTTCCGAGCATCTTCGTCGACCTCGGAACAGCGAGGTCCGACCTGAACAGCTTGGACTCTTGACTTCAGCGGAGACATCAAGGCAACCGCCTGGAACAAAACGCGACAGCATGTCGAAACCATCGGCGGCTCAGCGGAAGCCGTTGATCAAAGTCGTTCTGTCTCGCAGCGCCCTACGAATCGGATCTCTCGATCCGGAATAGCCGTCAAGGAAGGCCACTTTGCTTTCATCGTGGCAAACATAACCTTGAGCATAGATGATCGACAATCGTCGAACAAGTTCTCAGCACCGGGAGGAAGTGGGCATTATGCATTCGGGTCCGCTCTGATGCATCCCTCGCTTCTTGCCCTTTGATGCATCCACCGCCAGCCCCCATCGCGACATTGAGTGAACGCGGTCAGGACTGGGCTTCGAAGACGAGAATCACCGGAGGCTTGGGTTGCCCCCGGTGTTCGGTATGGGATCTGAAGGTGAAACGCATGTCAATGAGGGGTGAGCGAAGATGGTGCTCGATTAGGTGCAGGGCCATGGAGCCGGCAGAGTCGGATGCAGCCTGGCGTTCGATCTGAGGAATGAAATAATCCGCTTCGCAGTCAGCTATGGTGAGGAATCCGGCCACCGCCGCACCCGACGGTTCCACCCGCGAAGCAACCGACGTAACCGCCGCCCGATGGTCCCCAGCCGTCGCGTGTGCAACCCGTGGCGTAGCAGCCGTTACAGTTGGTGTAGCAAGGGCTATAGCAAGAAGGTTCAACCACTGTCGAGTATTCGATACCGAAGCCAGCCTCGGTGCAGTAACACGGCGGGACGTAGGCCACCTCGCACGACTTGTGGTGGCAGCCTAGCCCGGTGAGAGCCATCATCATTACGATTGCCGCTTGCATTTGAGTCCTCCATGTTGCGAGACGATATGAACCCAGTCTCGCCACTGGCACCCATCCCCGCACTGTTGCACCCGGAAATGGGGGAAGCCCGGGGAGGTGCAGCCTGTTTTGCTGGCGGTATGAACTCTCTGCGTTAGTCAAGTCGCACCGATCCATCGTCTCTGCTTCGAGCGATCGAACTCTATTCCGTTCCGCCTGCCGAAGCAAATCGAGCTCGTGGAATCGACGAAAGCGATGGGATGGATAAGCGGTTCAAGCGGCTTGTGCCGACTGGCGCGAGGTGCAGACTCACGCTCGGCCCTACGGTCGCTGATTCGCGGTCAGGCTCGAGCCCTCCAGTCAGCTTGAAGGACTACCGCGAGGAATCAGACTGGAAGCCACAATTCAAATTCATCCCCATCTGGACCCCGAATATATTTCTTTCAACTTTCTGTAAGTCCTTTTTCGGTAGTTATTTGTAGTTTCAGAAAGTGCCATTCCGAGCTGAGACCGGTATTCCTGGCGGGCTTGTCCAGGAACTTCGTCAATAGAAGTAAGCGAAGTCTCGCCCTACACCGCGAGATGAGAACGAGAGAGGCATTGAGACAGACCAAACCTGTCAGCTATCGCCTGACATCACGAGGGAGAAGGCATCATGACGAATCGGCGATCGCAACGAAGGACAATTCGACCGGTTTGCGAGGTCCTGGAGTCGCGCGAACTGCTCAGCGCGGCGATGGCCGCGGTGCCACACAACCAGCATGCCGCCGAGATCCAACACGCGCAAAAGCACTCGCACTTCCCGTCCCCGGTGCTTAATCATCTCCATCAGCTCCCGACGGTCTCGACCGTTCCGGCGAACGGCGACGTGAACCCGTACGGCGTCGCGTTCGTCCCGAACGGGTTCCCGTCCGGTGGCACGCTCAATCCCGGCGACATCCTCGTCGCCAACTTCAACAACAGCGGCAACATCCAGGGGACAGGCACGACGATCACGCGGATCACGCCCCAGGGGCAGACCTCGACCTTCTTCACCAGCACCAGCCCCGGCCTGGACACGGCACTTGCGGTCCTGAAGAGCGGGTTCGTGATCGTCGGCAACGTGCCGACGGCCAACGGGATGTTTGGCGGGATCCAACCAGGGTCGCTTCAGATCCTCAACTCATCCGGCACCGTGGTGAAAACCCTCACGGACTCCAAATTCCTGGCCGAGCCATGGGACCTGACGGTCAACGACCAGGGCAACCATGTCCAGGTGTTCGTCTCGAACTTCAGCACGGGCCAAAGCCCCACCGGCACGGTGACACGGCTTGACCTGACCATCTCACCATCCGGCACGATCACCGTCGGGAAGCCGGTCCAGATTGCGTCGGGCTACACCGTCTCACCCAACGCTGCGGCAGTCGTGCTCGCGCCAACGGGACTAGCCTTTGACCCGAGGACAGACACCCTGTACGTCGCCTCGACGGGCGACAACGCCATCTATGCGATCCGTAACGCGGCGGTGACTTCTTCCGACGGTGGCAAGGGCAAGCTCATCTTCAGTGACGCGACGCACCTGAATGGGCCGCTCGGTCTGGTGTTGGCCCCGAACGGCGACCTGATCACGTCCAACGGTGATGCCTTTAGTACCACGTCCAGCGTCCCGCCGAGCGAGCTCGTCGAATTCACGCCGCAAGGCAAGTTCCTCGCCCAGTTCCAGATCGATCCCGCCGCGGGGGGCGCGTTCGGGCTGGCCATCTCCCCCTTCCGCACGTTCCGCGAGCTGGCCGCCGTCGATGACAACAATAACGTCGACACCGGCACGCCCGCGCTCGAGGAGTTCGGGATTTTCTAACCCAAGTTCGTCGGTCATGTGAGGCATGCCTTCTTCCTGCCCGGCCGGAACATCGGCGAGGGGGAAATTGGTGTCGGTCGCGAAAGTCCCCCCTATGGAGTTCTGGGGACAGGGGCACTGTACAGGAATCTGGGCCGGGCGGCCCCAGGGGATGGCTTCCCTGGGGCTCCTACAAATCAAAGGGCAATTCTTCCTCGGCCCGCCGGTCCGCGTGCTGGTCTTTCCCGCGCACGAGGCGTTTTTCGGGTTCCTGGGCCGCTTGACCAGGTTCTTCGCATCGTGGTTGTTGTGTGTCAGCCAGCGCGCCAGGCTCTACGCGGCGTCCAGGTGCTGAAATAGGAATTGTTCAACCGCTCTCGCTCCCGGGCTCCGTGCAATGGCGATTCTGCCTTCTCGTTGACATCTCCAATCATCTAAGGGTGCCGTCAGGCCTGCGACTACAGAGCCGAAGCAGATTTCGATCGACAGTCTTAGATACGTCCTGGATACGCTTACAGAGCGAATGCCAATCTCGCACCACTCCGGAACAGATTGATTACCCTACAAAGGCCGAGGCGCCCATATGTCTCGCAAATGAAGAAAGGCCTTGCGCCCGGCCGGACTGGGCCAGACGAAACGTCCCGAGCGGCGATTCCGTCCGTCACTGCGTCACTGGACAGACGCTCTCCGCACTCGAGGATTGCCAGCTTCTCTCGGCAGTGATCCCGACCCACGCGCACCTGACTGTCGCTCACCATATGCCACCCCCTGCCGCCACCCAGCATCTCCAGTGAAAACTTGGTCTACTCGGTCACGACGACCCCAACCGACATGGGCACGGCTCCGTGATAGCCGCTCATCACGGCTTTCACCGAGCTCCCATGAACCTCGAGATTCGAGGACCAGTCCGCTCGCCTGGGCACTTGTCGGCGATTTCGCCGCCGGGAGCCCAGGCAGCTTCTCTCACTCTCACGAGGTCCAACGCCCATGGACCAAGCACAGCTCGAAGTCATGATTGGTCAAGTCGTGGACGACAGGATGCGGGAGAAGAATCGCCGTGGCGGGAGGGGGAAGCGGTGGCGGGCCTGGCACAACGTGCTCGTCGTGAACGCGCTGGTCTTGGGTTTCGTCCATAGCATCAGCGTGGACGATCTCCGCGCGGTTCCGATGCCGCTGGTCTGGGGCGGGGTGCTCAGCCAACGGGGTACTGATCACCTCACTGATGAGCATGCTTTTCTCGATGCGGGACAGCGGCGACTGGAAGGATGTCCTGCTGATCTACGGGAACCGGACCGACGTTGGATAAGATGTCCCCCGAACTCCGCGCCCAATGGCGTCGGGAGCGAAATTGTCGCGCCGTAGCGAGATATGGAAAACGACAGCTCAGCGAGCCACGGTGGCGCGGTGCCCAAAGGTGGGCCGGAGAGCCTGCGCTGTCGAATGAGAGCCAGCGAAAAAATGAGGGGGCCGGCCTAATTTCCGACGTATCCCCGCCAATTCTTGCGTCAGATTTTAGGGCAACCCCAAAGATGCAGGAAGAACGCCGCAAGGCAAGCGTCCCAATTCTCCTCTTGGCCCTTCCTGTAGGCGCTCGCAGTGGGAGGGCGGGCACGGAGGCCCGCCCAACCAGCGCTCAGGTTGCGCAGCGAGGTAATTCCTCAGAATCCCACAGCGGTGCGGGCCGCCGTGCTGACTCCTGGAAAAAAAACAACGGAAATCGAGCCGGCCCCTCATTTTCTGTGTCGGCTGTTACAAGAGAGGCAGTCCGAAATGAGCACCAAGCTTCGCGGAAGATTCTGGGCGTCATTCCTGTCGTCTTGGGAAAAGAAAGCTTTCTTGCTTCTGGGCCTTTTTCTCACGCCCGAGGCCGCCGGCGGCTCATCGACTTTTTTCTCAGCACGTGGAGCCGAGCCATTCAATTTCTGCTCGTCGGGCGAGGAGTCAAAGGGTGACGGTATCGCCAGGTCGATCTCGAAGTCCCAAGCACATCATATGAATGGCTATTACATAGTTGCTCGGCGGGATTCGGCCCGCGACGAGATTCGAACGCTGCCCGACTTGGTCGACCCTGGATGGCAGCTCCTTCACGGCGATCGCGATCCATCCTCATCCGTCCTGGATGGAAGAGATTCGATGCCCACGATGAGGACCAAGCTACGGAGAGACGATGTGAAGACGATCGTCTGGCTGGTCCAAGACTCCCAAGGGGGCGAATCCCAGACCCTCCGGGAGCGTGCAATGGAGAACTCAGGGCGGGCTCGAGCCCCCGTCGTCGCTCGCGCGGCCAAGCGGACCTCGGAGCCGGTGGACCGAGCAACGTCCTGGCCCGGCGTCAACACTCCGGACCGGGGGCGAGGACTCTTTCTGCGGTTCTGCGTTTCGTGTCATGGCGCAGATGGGAGCAGTCGCCCCGTCCGTTCCCGTGTTCCCTGGGCCCCTGATTTCACCTCGACGGATTGGCAAGGCAATATCGATGAGCATAAAATGAAATTCGCCATCCTCGAAGGCTATGGAACTCAAATGCCTGCCTTCGATACCAGACTCAGCGAGCCCCAGGTTGGCGATCTTGTCGCCTTCGTTCGCACCTTCGCGCCGACCAGAAGGAAGTCAGGGCAGGGGGAACAGGAAGGGCCGGACCTGGTCAGTTTCAATGAGCGCTTTCTCCGCTTCCAGGAAGAACTCAACGATTTACAAAGGCAATACCGTGAGTTGTCAGACGTTCCCCCGGGAAAGGCGCTTTCCGAATCGTCTGGGTCCAGGCAGCACGAACCCTCTCCGCAGTTGCCCCGGGGGGTACCTGCGACGCCTGCGATTGTCGAGCTTTTCCAGAAGCGGTGCGTGAAGTGCCACGGGGCCGACGGCACAGGAAACGAGGCACGCGACCGCATGGCCGAAATCCCCGACTTCACCCGTGCCTCCTGGCAAGCGCAGCGGAGCGACCCGCAACTGTTGGCGAGCATCCTCAACGGCAAGGGGGACGACATGCCCCCTGTGCGCGGCAAGATCAGCGAGGAGCAGGCGCGCGGCCTGGTAGCCTATGTCCGCGCCTTCGCGCCGACCGTGAAAAAGTCATCGCAAGCCAAGCGGGCAGGGGCAGCCCAGGTCGGAACTACGGAGGTCAAACCCTGGAGGGGACTCTTCGCGACGAGGCTGGTCTCCATGCCGATAGTGAGCGACATGCAAGCCGGTTCGTTTAAGTCCCCGCAACGTCCTGCCACTCGGAATTCAGACCCGTCGGCGCCTAGTACGCCTGCGATTCGCGCGCTTTTCCAGAAGCGGTGCGTGAAGTGCCACGGGGCCGACGGCACAGGAAACGAGGCACGCGACCGCATGGCCGAAATCCCCGACTTCACCGATGCCTCCTGGCACGCGCGGCGGAGTGACCCGCAACTGTTGGCGAGCATCCTCAACGGCAAGGGGGACGACATGCCCCCTGTGCGCGGCAAGATCAGCGAGGAGCAGGCGCGCGGCCTGGTAGCCTATCTCCGTACCTTTGCACCGACCATGGATAAGTCCACGCAAGAGGAGCAAGAGGAGGCTGCCACGGTCGGGTCTGCGGGGATCAAACCACCGAGGGGATTCTTCAAGAAACTGATCCGATGGTTCGGGAAGTTCCATCCCCCGTCGGTGCACTTTCCTATCGCGCTCTTGACGGCGGCAGTGGTGGCGGAGTTTCTGCGAATTCGCACAGGCAAGCCTGCCTTTGATGTAATTTTGCGTTATTGTCTTTGGTTTGGCACCATCACCGCACTGGTCTCAGGCGTCCTTGGGTGGTTCTTGGGTGGTTTTCGCCTGACCGATCCTTCCTGGGTCATGTTGACACACCGTTGGCTCGGGACCTCGACCGTCGTCTGTGCTGTGTTGGTCTTGATGCTATGCGAAGTGAGATGTCGTCTGGAACATCGCCAGACCGGCCTGTGGTTCCGAGTTCCGCTGATTGTTCTGGCGGTGCTCGTGTCGGCCACTGGCTTCTTTGGCGGTGCGATGGTCTTCGGCCTGAATCATTACAACTGGCCACCATGAGCGTCGGTTTGTCAGAGTCGCGAGCATGGACACCACACTTGGGGAGCTAGCACCGCTCCTGCCGGCTCCGGGCAAGCGTCCGCTTGTAACCAACTCGACGAGGTAGGCGGGATGTGGAACCGTGTCCACAATTGAAAGTGTGGACATGGTTGGCGTTCGGGGAGTGGAACGGAAAATACAGATAGGGTTAACGGCCATCCGAAAAAAGACAACCAATCGTCGGCGAGCAGCCCCGTTTGGCCTTTGCAAGAACGCTCATTCGCGAAATGAGAACGGGCGAGC
>JBKQMU010000275.1:0-3037 GCA_052146555.1 Isosphaeraceae bacterium | reverse complement strand
TTCAGGCCGCCATCGAAGCGACCATTGCCAGCCTTCCGACCAGCCACGCCGAGCAACTGAAGACCCTGATGACACTCAACTTCCAACAATTCAAAGACGTCTCACTCATGGCCGCGTAAGGTATAATCAGATCGAGAATTCAGTCGTCCGGGCAGGATTCTCGCCGGCCTGCTCGGCTTTGCGTTGGCTGGTTCGAACCACTTAGTATGACATGCCCGACCGGCCCGACACAAGAACGCCAGCGTCTGATCATCGCGGCTCGTAGATCGGTTCTGGAGCACCTTCGCACTACCGCCCGCTCGTTCGCTCACGCTCACCAAGCTAAGCCGTACGAAAGACTTCGATCAGGTGTACCGATCATCGTCGCGGCGGCCGACGCCGCCTGCGCGGATGAGGAAGAAGAGAAGCTGGAGGATGCTCGTGAGCGTTCCAGCCACGTACGTCATGGCGGCCGCACCCAGCACTTTACCGACGATCTGGTCTTCCTCAGCGGTGACCAGTCCCGTGGCCTGAAGTTGCTGTCGCGCCCGGCGACTGGCGTCGAACTCGACCGGCAGATTGACGATCTGGAAAACGACGACCGTTGAGAACAGCAGGATGCCGGCCCAGATCAAGGTCATCGACTGAAAAATGACGCCCGCCAAGAGCGCTGCCATCGAGATATTGCCGCCGACGCCGGCCAGGGGGACGATCAGGTTGCGCACCACGAGAAGCGGGTAATGCGAGGCGTCCTGAATCGCATGGCCGGCCTCATGCGCGGCCACACCCACGGCCGCCAGCGAGTCGGACCGATAATTCTGCTCGGAGAGGCGGAGGATCTTCTTGGAGGGATCGTAATGATCGGTAAGCTGCCCGGCGACCGGCTCGATTTGGACGTTCCGCACGCCCCCCGACTGCATGACGACCGCCGCGGCCTCCGCCCCCGTTACACCCGATGACGCCCTGTACCGCGAACCCTCCCGGTAGGCCGAGAGAATACGCGTCTGGGCCCAGCCGGCGACCGCCATCCCCGGTAGCATGAGCAGCAGATACAAAGGATCGAACGCGAACGGCATGACAGTTCTCCAGGTGGCGATCGACCGCCAGGACTGTCCGTCGAGCACGGCCCTTTCTTGAGGATAGCCATGGTGTATGGGGTTTCAAGTCTCCTGGCCCGTCATATTGAGATGCAGGTCCCGAATTGCGACCGTTTTTCGCCTCAGTCCACGCCGTGCTCTTTGAGCCACGCGAGAAGCCTCTTCCAGCCGTTGGCAGCCTGCTCCCTACGATAGCTGGGGCGGTAATCGGCGAAGAACGCGTGGGGGGTGTCGGGATAGACGACGAGTTCCGCGGTCTTGCCCGCCTCCTTGAGCGCTTCGCGCATCTTCTCGACGTTCTCGACCGGGATCCCTTCGTCGGCCCCGCCGTAAAGTCCGAGCACCGGAGCCTTGATTTCCTTGACGAGGTCAAGCGGGCTCTTAGGGTGCAGTTCGTCGGGCTCGCCCGCGAGCCGGCCATACCAGGCCACGCCGGCCTTCAGATCGGGATTGTGGGCGGCGTAAAGCCAGACAATGCGACCGCCCCAGCAAAATCCGGTGATGCCGAGCTTGGCCACGTTTGCCTTGGCTGAGTCTTTCGCCCAGGCGACCGTCGCATCCAGGTCCGACATCACCTCCGCATCGGAAACCTTGGAGACGATCTTCGTGATGAGCTCGTGAATGTCCTGAATCTTCGAAGCGTCGCCCTGACGGGCATAGAGCTCGGGCGCGACGGCCAGGTAGCCGAGCTTCGCCAGCCGGCGGCAGACGTCCTTGATGTGCTCGTGAACGCCGAAAATCTCTTGCACAACGAGGATCGTGGGGAAAGGCCCTCCGGCGGCAGGCTCAGCCCTGTAGGCGGGGATCAGGCCGTCGCTGACGGGAATCTTTACCTCGCCGGCTACCAGACCTGCGGTGTCCGTCGAGATGGCCGTCTGGGCTGCGATCGGCTGGGTCGCCAGGGCAAAGCCCGTCGCCACCGACGTGACGACGAAGTCCCGCCGCGAGACTTCGACACCGGGGACGCTGCTCTGATGCTCGCTGGGCATGGGATTGGCACCTGCTGGAGAAAGAGATTCGAGGCAAAGAATGACTGCCGTGCCGGGGTCACCCCGTTATTCCCGGCGCCGCGGATTAGGGCACGATCAAAACGCACCGGGCCGACGGCCACCCGCCACGGGTCTGTTATCTTAGCCTCAGATTGCAGCCGGTGCGATGCGGCGTTTCTGAGCGAGAGTCAATCTTGGCGCCGGGGATCGAGGCGACAATCGACGACTCTTTTCATGGGTTTGGAAGCCGGGAACCGGCATGCAGAATGTCCTTTCCTGTCTCGGATTTGGCATCCAGAAAGAATTGATCTGAGTTCGGATTGGAGATATCCTGCCCGTTCGTCCAAGCCGTAGCGGGTCAGGCCTCGGATTCTGAACCGATGAGCATCGGTTCGCAGGCTCATGGAAGAGGAGCTGATGATGATGGATCGTGATGAGTTGCGGGCGATCCTTGTGAACCTACTCGAAGAGGAGATGGGCGAGCCGTTTGAGCTCCTGGACGATTCACTCAACCTGCGTGAAGGCCTGGGCCTGGACTCCGTCGACGTCGTCGGCCTGGTCATGCGCGTGGAGCGTCAGTTTCGCATTCGGCTGGCGATGGAGGAGCTGATGGAAGTCAAGGTGGTCGGCCAGTTGCTGGACCTCATCCTTGCGAAGATCGCCGCTAGGGCGGTCGAATCAACGGCCGAGGAGGCAGGGACGGGGACGGTGGCAGCCGCCTGAATCGGCGGCAGACATGACTCAGCGCTGTGGGAGCCGGAAACGTAGGTAATGGCTCAGCGGCGCTGGGTGCCGCGTTCACGTCCGCGTGAGTGTGCCGTGCCAGCGCGGCTTCGGACAGGGGACACGCTTGCGAAGACGCAAGCGTGGCAGTGTGTCTGTAAGTGTGTCGGGTCCGGGGGGTGAAAGTCCTCTCCAAGTAGACGTTCTCCGGCTTGTAGCTAACCGTAACTGCGTCGCCGCGAGGCGGGG
>JBKQMU010000274.1:0-3556 GCA_052146555.1 Isosphaeraceae bacterium | reverse complement strand
GCTGGTCAAGAAGAGGCGAATGAAGAGATCGTGCTCAGAATGAGAATGGATTGTCTTGATCCTGAGCATGGGAACCTCGGAGAGGATGTGCCCTCGGACACCATGAGAATTGTAGGGAACATCGGGGAGGGACGTCAACGAAAACCGCTGGACTCCGACGCGATTCCTTTGAGACTGTTCTGGATCCGAGGGCCGACGGCAAGCGTTTGAACCACCGGCTGACGAGACTGTCCAGCTTTGCAGGCAGTTTCCGTGGCCCCGGCAGCCTTGGGCGTTCAGGTCGTTATTTCCCTTAACCAGTCTCGGATGGCAAGATTGTGCCACGTTGTCGTTGGTTTTTCGCGTTCCACAGCTCCAAGCCATCGTGAGCCAGGATTAATAAACCCACTTGAATGCGAGCCCGCCTCAGACCGAAGCTGGAAAAGCGCCGCAGTCCCCGGTGCTCTTTCAGATCGGCGTATTGCAGCTCCACTGTCTGCTTTCGCAGCTTGTACAATGCCTGGCTCTCGCCTTGCCCCATTCGTTTCCGCAGTTCGTCCCACAGGTCGTCATGCTCGCTCCGTTTGATTATCCGGCCCTTCTGCGGCGTGCGGGTGCACTGCCTCTGCCGTGGGCAGTTCGAGCAGAATTGGGGCGGGCAACGATACTGATACTCGACCAATTCCTCGGTCCCTTGACGGTGCTGAGTCTCCCGGCGTATCAGGACCAACTGATGCCCCTCGGGACAACGGTAGGTCTGCTCCGCGGCGATCCAGGTGAACTCCCGTTTGGGAATCTGTTTGGCGGGCTCATCAGTCGGTTTCTTGTCCCCCGGCCGATTGTCCGGCACCTGGGAATACATCGTGACGCCGTGGTCGCAACAGTATTTTAGATTGAGCACAGTTGCATACTGAGAATCATTCAATACGGTGACTGGCATGGCTCCGCTGAGATCCTCAGTACGCTGCAATATCGGTATGAACAAGTTGGCATCATTCACCGCCGCGAAGACGTCGTAGCCCAGCACCAAGAGACTGTCTAGATCGCAGACCAACTGGACGTCGTACAAGGGACAAAACACCTTGGTCTTATCGAAGCCCAAAGAGGCTTCAGGGTCACTCGGGCTGACCTTGATCCGTCCCGCAACGGGGCGCTGGGACTTGGACAGGCGCGACCTCGTCGCCTGCAGGTGTCGCTTTCGTTGTTCCAGGTTCTGGCGGGCTTGGTCATAGCGCTGGCGTTGGAGGAACCGCGTGGCTGGGGTCTTGCCCAGCCACCCGGGCAGGGGCGTTGAACCAGCCACCGGTGTCGGTTGAGCCGCTGGCTCCCCAAGTGCCCCGGTGGCGAGCTCCGCGGCTGGCTTCTCCGCCAGGACGGTCAACTCGACGGCCGGGCAAGAGCTGGTTGGGGTCGAGGTAATCGCGGCTGGTGGGAACGTGACGGGATCGTCTGTCGGCGGCGGGGCCGGGACCCTCGGCGGGGCCAAGTCGGTGGTCGCCTTGAGGGCGAAATCGGCGATGACGGCCGCCTCGAGTTGAGGCCACCGCGCCTCCAGGGTCTTCGCGCTGATCAGGGTATGCCGTGAGGCACGAGAAGGCTCGAACGTGCCATCGACGGAGACTCTTTGGGCTGTGGTTAGCCCTTCAGATTTGGCGGTCTTGAGAACCTGGCTGATCCAACCGTCCAGATGGAGCCCGACCCGATCGCGGAATTGATACAGACACGAACGCGACGGCGTCAGACCAAAGAGTATCCATCGGACGCCGTCGTCATCGTGGCAGTCTTTGAACCATTGGGCTGGCCGGAGTCGCCCGCGGTGGACCTCGAAGAGAGCCAGCCGCAAGAGCAATTCCGGGGGATAGGCCGCACTGCCTCTGCCCGCGTAGGCACGACGCATGCCGGTGATGTCCAGTTGGTCAACCAACCGGTCGATCCGACGAGCGAGATGATCGGCCGGGAGCCGGCGATCGATGTCCAGCCAAGGGGCCGACGAGGCCGTCCAAGGAGGAGTTACCCACCGAGGTCGGGGCAGGTTGTCGGAGAAGAGCATGGGCTGTAGCATGAGGATGGCCTCTTGGATCCGACCCTTAGGAATAGGCTGAAAACAACTTCCCCGGTTCACACGCCCTCGGGAAGGGCTCGGTAGTTCCACTTGGGCAGGAAAGTGTCGAACACGATCTTCATGTTTTTCTTAAATCCTGCGGCACACTTCTGACCAGTTGCATAAACCTTGTCGAGAATCCTCACCTTGACCTTCAAACCGGTTGTCGTTTCAGCCTTACCCATGTAGTACTTCACGGTCTCCAAAGTGTGGAAAATCACTCCGCGGCACGCCTGAGTCAGATGTGGAAACAAGCGATGCTCGATTGGGTTGTGCTTTGAGCAGTATGGCGGGTAGTGGGCCACTCGGATCTCGATTCCCAGACGAATCGCCAGTTTCTGGATGCCTTCCTTGAATAGATACCGCGTCGCGCTGTTGCTTCCGCCGCCATCGCACAACAGCAGTAGTTTCTTGGCCCCGGGGTAGTCGACTCGGCCTTGCTCCTCCCACCACGCCGCAATGCTGTCGCAGGCCAGTTCGCTGGTGTCGTGGCTGGTATTCAAGTGGACAAAGCCTTGGTTCTTTCCCACATCGTAGAGTCCATGCGGAATCGCCACACCCGATCCCGCGCTGCCGAAGTCGTGATCGTTAGTCTCGATGGTTTCCTGAGTGTCGATCTTGCCGTCCCGGTAGAAGTTGCCCAGGAGCTCCTTCTTCTTTGTGTCCATGCTGATGACCGGCAGTCCGGCGTTCAAGTATTCCTTCTTGAGACGAGCTATGTTCTCGAACTGGGCGTTCCGATCAGGATGGCGCGGGCCCATTGTCTTCTTCTTCACCGCTTTCCGCCTGCGGTACCCATATTTACGGAGCAGTTGAGACGCAATGTGTCGACCGATTGGAGTCCCCAATTCTGTGACTCGGCGGGCGATCTGCCGCCGCGACAGGTTGGTCCACTTCACCTCGGCCCGCATCGGATCGCCGGCGGTGTGGTCCTGAAGGACCTTCAAGAAGTTCTCTTCTATGGTCGGTGTGATCTGGATCAACCGTTTGCGTCCACCCCCTTTTTTCGAACCCGCCCGGTGTCCAGTTCCTCCGTCCCTTCCAGCTCTGCTTGTCCTTGGCGAATTGTCTTGGGATCGCACATCAAGATCTTGGCGATGTACTCTATTCCACCATGCCCCAGCTTCGTTGCCTCAATAGCCGCATACCGACGTCGATCCCTCTCTGTCAGCGAATCAAACAGCCGCTTCATCTGCCGTTCGATCTCGGGTGCATAAGCGTCCATGCCGCCCTCCTTGACTTGGTGCGCTGGATCGAGGGCCTAATATCATAATTCAGGAAATCCAGGAAGTTGTTCCCGACCTGATCCTAAATAGTTCCGGGGACACCATTCCTAACTTCGAAAAAGTGCGTCTGGTGTCCCCGAACGTGTACGCTGCCGTCCCAGACCCGCGAAGAACAGGCGTCACGAGCTCGGGTGATCATCAGCGCCCACTTCAACACCAAGCAGCGGGTCCTCCTTGGCATCGTTCTGTC
>JBKQMU010000273.1:0-10606 GCA_052146555.1 Isosphaeraceae bacterium | reverse complement strand
ACCGGCGATGAAACCTTCGGGCCGCGAGCCGGGTAATATCGAGAAAGCCAGTTGGATCGAGCATCATTCGTTGAAGTAAGCGATAGACTCGGCCAACCCGCAGCTTGGCGAAATCAGCGAGGTAGCTTCCTAAGTGAGGCGTCCCAATGGTTGTTAGGCTAAGCACCCGCGCACGCCACGTCTCGTCAGCGAGTAGCCGCCGCGCGTCCAAGCCGCCCATGCTGTGGCCAATAATATGAATCTGCTCGTTGGGATAGGCTCGGAGGATCCGGGCACCAAGACGCTGCGCACGAAACTCGACACTGGCAATTGGATGCACACGCGTGACCAAAACCCGATTGCCGGCAGCGCGAAGAATCTCAGGGATGCCTCGGAAGTAGGTAGTGAGCGTGAGAGGACCCAGCCCGATCCGTGAGAATCCAAAGAGCCCATGGGCTAGGACAACTGGCGCATGCAGCCGTGGGATCATTGATGGAGTCTATTACAGATTGCGTGGGGCGAGGGCTCTTATTTATTGGTGCATAGCACCCCACAACCTGGCCTCTTGTGTCGCCCATGGGAATATATAACATCTAGGCACCCCGGCAGGGTCCGGTGAGGAGATTCATCATGCAGGTTCACGGGATTGTGCAGGCGGTGATGCTCTGCGAAAATCCACCAGGCAGCGACAGGATCGAATTAGTCATCCAGGCCCAAGGGGTCGCACCTAACAAGCCACGACAGATTGTGGTTCCGTTCGAATTTCTCGTACAGGATACATCGCTCGACCCCGATGGGATCCAAGGGCACGGTTTTGAGGCAGAGATTCAGCAGGAGGAGACCGGTCGATGGATCGTGGTGGAGATCAGCTTCGCCAAACGGGATGTGTTGCGATCCGGTGGCCTAGGTTGTTGAAATCAGCTTGTACCAGCTGGCCAGCGGCCGGCGATCATGTCGTGATAGAGCGCAACATAACGATCAACTACAACACGAAGAGAGAACTGTTCATCCACCCGCCGACGGGCCGCAGATCCAAGCCGCTGATCTTGTTCAGCGTCCTGAAGCAACTCAATTATCACACGAGCCCAAGCTATTGGGGTTGGGCTATAAACCAGTCGTCCAGTCTTGTGATCAGTGATCAGGTCCGTGTTGCCGCCAATCCCCGAAACTATACAGGGCAGGCTAGTCGCCATCGCTTCCAGCAGGGAGTTACTCATTCCCTCAGCCACGCTCGGTAGCACAAACAGATCAGCCGCGCGAAGATAGTCAGCTGGATCAGCCACTGCACCAGCAAGCTGGACGCAGTCGCCGACGCCTAGTTCACTGGCAAGATTAGCAAGTAACTGGCGGTCAGACCCGGGTCCAACCAAAATCAGGCTTGCTGGTGTTTGCCGGGTGACCTCTTTCCATGCTTCAAGAAGAAGTGGGAGGTTTTTTTGGGGATGGAGACGGCCGGTAAACATAACCCTCGGGCGCGGGAGAAGCTGGTTTTCAAGGGTGCTAGAACCGGGCCGGAAGTGTTCGGTATCGACACCACTTGCCATGCGCGCTATATGCCCATGTGGAACGCCGAGATCAGACCACTGACGCTCGATCTCCGTGGAAATTGCCGAAAAGGCTGTGTTCTGGAGAATAATCTTCCTCAGTTGCGACCACCCATGCGTTCGGCGCAACTCATCAGCCTCGCCATAGTGACCAGAGCTGGCTGGTTGTACCAGCGTGGGTATATTCTGCCGTGCGCGGTGGTAGAGCCCGGTGGCTACGGCTTCCCACAGGGCCTGGTGAGTGTGGATTAGGTCAAGCTCCGAGCTCAGCCTGTGAAGGGCTTGAATCACGCCGGCGACGAAACTCAGGGCAAAAAGGGGACCTCGATCCCACGTCCGTACCCAGCGATGGATGAAGATCCCATGGTAGTCTTCGTCCTCAATCGGGTAGCCTGGCACCGCGCGAGTGATTACGTGGACAGTGTGCCCACGTCGAACCAACTCCAGCCCCTGTGCGAGTGCCTGCCGCTCAGCCCCGCTGGCAAAGGGATGAAAATAGCTAACGACATAGCCGACCCGCAACGGCCGATTCACCGGATGGGACATGGTTCACGCAGACCATGGCTGCGGGTCAGAGTCAGAGTTAAGCTTAGGCGTCGGGCTCGTGCACATTCCTCAGGTTCTTGAAATGGGGATAGTGGGCGAGGATCTCACGCGCCTTATGAACCTGGGATGAGGGAACGAAGATGACGTGTCCGGGTTCGAAGGGCAAGCCTCCGAAAACGGACATGGCCGCCGAGGCATCGCTCCATGCCGCTATTTCTTCTTCGCGCAAGAGATCGACAACCATCGCGGCCTCGACCTCGTTGGAAACATCACAGAGCCGGACTTCCGGAACCTCGTCGGCCATCTCGTCCATCAGTACCCTCCCGGCCGCTTTGGTAAGTAAATCCCAGCGTAAGCCCCTGGGCTGCCAGGCAGGCTCACCGGGTAATGATCAGGCTGGGAATGTCGCGGCCGATGTCGTCAGTGATCATCCCATTACTAACGGTAATCTGGCTAACGGGGTAAACGCGGCCGCTGGGCATCGTAACCTTCACTGTCCAGTCGCCGTCTGGGACCTGGATCGCAAAGCGTCCATCCTCGTCGGTAAGCTTGGCACGGTCCACGAAAGCGTTTGTCCGGCTCGAAATTGTGACCTGCACACCTTCCTCCGGCTCGCTTGAACCGCGCGCTTTGACCGTTCCGAAAAGGATATTGCGCAGCTCGGGCGGGAGGTTCCGGGGCGAGGTGAAGCGAGGTCTCAAATTTTCGCGGCGAGTAGGTCCTCCGGACGGATTCTGGTTCTCTGGAGGAGCCGTCAAGACATCATCAGGTCCGAGCGGCGCCGGCAAAGGAAGCTCGTTTGCTGTGCCCGTTCCTACTTCGCTTGGGGCGACCGGAGGAATCCGGCCGTCGTTGATTTTGGACTGCACGTCGGCGCCAGCACCTGTGATATCCTTTGCCGGGCTTGTACCGCCGGCTGGGTTTCTAGTGGCTGGTGCGCTGCCTAAGAAACCACCTGGCTTCGACATCGTCGGTGTAGCAGGCGTGTCCGGGCGAGGAACCGTCGTCTGCTGTCCCCGCGGTGGCGGCGTGGGCGCCGGAGGGGTTGCCTCGGGCTGGCCTTGGCCATCAGCCGCCTTGGGCTGTGCGAGCTTCGGCCCGGTCTGACGAGGGCCTACAGGAACGTTGGAGTCGATCGAGTCTTCGTCGGCGGGTTCGCTTTGGAGGGGCTGTTGACGCCGCCGCGTGCCGCTGCGCGGAGCCGGCGCAGCCGTAGCGGGTGCTTGCTCCGAAGCATAGGTCCGGACGACGGGCGCGGCCGAAGTTGCCACTTCGCTGCAGCATGACGTTGCAGCGGTGCTGGCAACGGCATATTCGGCGGGAAGTACTGCAGTGTCAACCAGAGCCGGGGCCCAGAAACTGGTGGGAGTATAGGAGTAATAGTAAGTCGTTGGGTAATAAGCTGTCGTGGGAATGTAATAGGACCGCGTGGTCTCGACCAGCCGTCGGCCCAAAAGTCCACGGCGGCGAAACCGTGTCTCGTAGTAGGTCGAACCCCATGAAACGGTCGGTGTGTAAAAGGCCGATTCGGTGACGTAGGCGGTAGCGTATGCCGTCGGAATGACAGTAGAGGTCGGCACCACGTAAGCGCTGGCAGCAGCGTACGAAGTTGGCAGCACGAATACACTCGCGGTCGGATACCAGTCTGCCGTTTCCAGGTAAAGAACTTCCGCTGCTCGGCTGGTGCCAACACAGAGCCCCAGAGCGATCACTGCTAGGAGCGGCAATCGCAGGCCAATTACGCGCATGTTTTGCCTCCTTCATGAGCTTGGGGGGATCCGCAAACGTCTCTTGGCATCATGCGGCGGACCCACCTACCCCCACGATACCAAAAGCCTCCGAGAGAACCAAGAACTGACAAGGGAGTACGGCGTTTTCCTCTTATTCTGCTTCAAGTTGGGAATAAGATGGTAAAGCTTCAGGTTGCGCTTCTTGCAGAGCCTGCGCGTTTGGTTTGGGACTTCTCACTGGTGCGCTGGTGCTGCCTCCGGCTAGCCCCTGGTAAGGTTTGCATCCCGCGTCGGCTTGTGGGATGATGAAAAGGAGTGGCTATCCTACGCACCCTGCAGCACGTTTCAGGCATGCCAGGAACGCCAGACGGACCGGGGAGTGCAACACGTTTATGTTAAATACACGAGAAGCACGGGAAGTGCTGGATCGAGATTTTCTCGAAACTCGAGGGAAGATTCTCGAAATCGCCGCAGTTCTAGACCGGATCGATCGAGCCCCGACCCATCATCCAGAGCACCCGGATCCCCGGCTTGGCCAGATCCGGCAGGCGCTTGAGGCTCTCTGTATACCCGGTCCCTGCCGTGCGGAAACGATCCAGATGATCTTCTCTCTGGAATACGATCGCCGTTGGCGAGAAAAGCTCCAGCCCGGCCAAACTGTGGAAGCTGCCGGGAAGCAGTAAGGCCTACTTTGGTGTGAGATCCTCGTTCTGAGCGACCGTAGCTTCGTGATGGGCAGTTATGCGGTAGGCAAACTCTTGCTAGCCGTCTCATAGTCCGCGCCTGTTTCTCAATAGCATCAGCATTTATTTTTCGCCCGCGCGAAGGGGGGCAGACGATGGCGTATATAGACCCGCACATCCACATGGTTTCGCGAGTCACGGACGACTACAAGCGTATGGCCTTAGCTGGTTGCGTGCTGGTGAGCGAGCCTGCTTTCTGGGCGGGCTTTGATCGATCGGGCCCGGAGGGCTTCCGAGATTACTTCCGCCAGCTAACCCGCTTCGAGCGAACCCGAGCGGCCGCCTACGGTATCGATCACTGGTGCTGGCTGTGCATTAGCGCCAAGGAAGCCGAGAATATCGCCCTGGCGAGGCAGGTCATTGCCATGATCCCGGAGTTTCTTTCCGAGCCTGGAGTTTTGGGCATTGGTGAGATTGGCCTGAACAAGAACACACGCAACGAGGCCTCAGTATTCCTAGACCATCTTGATCTGGTCGCGCGGCACAAGGAGCTGGTGCTTGTTCACACGCCTCATCTTGCTGACAAGTACGCGGGAACGAGGATGATCTTGGACATGATTCGCGGCGATGGGCGGATCAGCCCCCAGAGGGTCTGCATCGACCACGTCGAGGAGCACACGATTCGCCCGACGCTGGATGCCGGCTGCTGGGTCGGCATGTCGCTCTATCCGATAACGAAGTGCACGCCGGCCCGGGCGGCGGACATGATTGAGATGTACGGTCCGGAGCGGATCATGGTCAACTCAGCGGGCGACTGGGGGCACAGCGATCCGCTAGCCGTTCCCGAACTGATCTTCGAGCTGCGCCGGCGAGGCCATGGTGAGGCCCTCATCCGCAAGATTGTCCTCGACAATCCCCTCGCTTTCTTCTCCCAGTGCCCGCGATTTCATTATCGCGCTCGGCCTGAAGCGACACGTACGTAAGCAGATAGCGTTCTCCGACAAGAATACGGGCAGCGTCCGCCGTGTCCACTCTGCTCGTTCTAATCCGCCTGGGTCTTTGAGGCCTGTAACGACGGTTCGGATTGCCACTGGCGTTAAGTGCGGGGACGCTTCAGGAGCGGCAGCAAAAATTCTCTGGCGGCACGGACCGATTCTACGGCTGCATGGCTATGCCGCGAGAGCTCAACGTGAACCCCATGTTCGTATTGTAGCTCGTGTAGGGCCGCGAAGACGGGCAGGAAGTCGATCGTACCGGCGCCGAACATCAGGTGTTCGTGCACGCCCCTCACCATATCTTCGATATGCAGGTTGTGGATCCGGGGGGCCCAGCGGCGCAGGTGGCTGGCGATCGAACCCTCCTCAACACAGTGCACGTGGCCGATATCGACCGTCAAGTGGAAGAGTGGGTGAGAGAGTCGCGCATCGAGCTGCTCGAAACGATCGAATGTATCGATAAACATGCCAGGTTCCGGCTCGAACGCTAGCGGCATGTCCACGGTCTCAGCATGCCTCAGAGCAGGCAGCAAGGCCGCAGCAAGCCGATCCATGGCCTCATCTTGCCCGACGACATCCACGAGTCTTCCCGACCAGAGCGATACACACTCAGCGTCGAGGTCACGGGCGAGATGAATAGAACGGCAGAGAAAATCACTCCGGATGGCCCGCCGATCTGGATCACAATCAAGAAGTGTTGGGTCGTGCTTGAGACGGGGGTTGAGCAGATACCGCGCACCCGTCTCAACGACCCGCGCCAACCCCCGGCAGTCGAGACGATCGCGCACCCTCGTGACCTGGCGTGCCAGCAATTCTGGCTCGTCGTACGGATCCAAAGCACCAGCGTCGAGCGTGATCGCCACGCTTTTGAACCCTTCATCGGCCAGTAGGTCAATGGCGTCGATCAGGCGGTGGTGGGCAAGTCCGTTCGTGTTGTAGCCAAGCCGCATGGAAATAGTCCAGGTGCGGTATCAGGCGAACGAAATTCAGGTGGAGTAGAGCCAGCGGCCCAGCATATAGGCTGGCACCCCAAAGGCGGCGACGGCGAGAGCAAGCTGGGGTCCGCGGACAGCGGCTACCAGCCCAACGTCGATCCACACCAGTGCGAGGATACCGGTCTTGACGGTTTTCTGAATGAGCACAGGCATTGGTTGATAGATCGCTCGTGTGGCTGCCATATTGACGACCAAGGCCACAAGGATAAGTACGAGCAGCCCCTCCAGCGGGATGATTGGATGATCAAGGGGAGGGTGTGGGAACTTGCGAGGCTGGAGGGCCGCGGCCATCAGGCCGACAATGGCAAGATTCTGGAGAACCAAGCCGACGTAGAGATAACGGCTCTGTCCGGCTTCTGTCTCGGAACGGCTGATCCAGGTAATGCCGCTGACGAAGAGTCCATAGGCTGCCGCCGCGAGCCAAGCGACGGGCCCACCCAATGATACGGTATGAGTCATACCTAGAAGGAGGTTGAGAGCCCGGCACGTTCCCATAATCTCTGGACCCAGGATCGTTGCCTTTAGGCCGGCGTTGTAGGCAATGATGGAAGCCCCCAGGAGAAGCGCAACGATCAGGCTACTAAGCGATCCGCTGGCCAAGGCCAGAAGCGGACCCAGCACAAGGCCCATGACCCCTAGCACAGCGGCAAGCCAAAGCGGAACGCGCCCCGACGGAATTGGCCGCGTGGGCCGCTCGCGACGGTCAGCCTGGACGTCAAATACGTCGTTAAGCGCTATCCCCGAAGCGTAGAGAACCATCGAGGCGGCCAAAAGTGGCAGCCAGCGCCTTGGCTCAGCGAGGGTGCCGCTAGCAAGCAACCAGCCGGCCAGGCTATCCGCCGCGGCCGTCGGCACGTTGGGTAAGCGAATCAGTTGCAACAGTGCAGTCGACGAAGTCCTCATCGTGGGTCGGAAGCCGTTACCCTAAGAAGGGTAATGAAGAAGGGCGCTGGACCAGGGGGCGGAGTACCTCCAGTGCTTGGCTACCTGCCTCATCAGGGTCGTCCTGAAACGGATAGAGTTCGACGGTCAGCCAGCCATCTTATCCAGTCTGGCGGATGGCCGAAACAACTGTGGGAAAGTTGATTGCACCGGTACCGGGGATGAGATGGTAATGCACCCGCGACGTCGCGATATCCTCAACGTGGTAATGGCGGATCTGTGGTGCAAGCTTCAGAATAGCTCGCGGCAGGTCCTCGCCGACGCAGAAGGCATGGCCGATATCGAAGTTCAGTCCGATCGAGGGAGCAGCAAGGCGCTCGGAAACCTCGAGATACTGGTCAGTCGTTTCCAGCAAGAGTCCCGGCTCTGGCTCGATCAAGAGTAGCACACCGCAGTTGTGCGCGTGCTCGGCTAGAGGCTTGAGTACCTCGACGAACAGGTCAATTGCTTGCTGCCGTAACTGACCCGGAAGTAGCGGTCCGCCCGGCTCTGTCGTGACGTGCGGCGCCCCGAGCTCGGCACAGAGCGACAGCGCGCGGCGCGTATGGTCGATGCGCACCTGGCGGTAATGAGGGTCGGGCTCGATGAACGAGGGATGCCAGTAGGGCTGGCGATGATCAGCAATCGCATTCATCATGAAGGCATTGATATTCGAGAATTGAAGACCGGACCGCTCCATTGCGGCCTTGATCTGGTGCTTCTGATCCTCGAGCAAACCCGCCGGCCACGCGTGCGGGACGTCCGCCAAGAGCTCCAGCCCTTCGTAGCCCAGCCGTGCGATCCGCGCAGCGGCTTCCTCGAACGGGTGCTTCAGGTACGCATTGGTGCTGAAAGCAAGTCGCATGCCGTTCCCTTGGTCCGCGTGCAGTGCTCGGTAAGCATCTGGCATTGCTTGAAAAAGTCGTTTTCCGCGACGTCCTCAGGGCTCTTGAAGAAGCAGGCCAGGTGGCGCAAGAGCCCCTTAGCCCTGCGCTGTCTTTCGAGGTCAGCCAGGCGTGCCAGATCAATGCACAGAGGTGCAGCCAGCAGGCTGTCACAGCCTTGCCAGGTGAACTGAAGAGTCATCTTTACGCCTAGAAAACCCTGGAAGTGGATGTGGTCCCAGGCGGTTTTCCAGTCGCCCATGTCGCTTAAGTACTCGATGGTAACGATCGAGGAGGGCTTGTAGCCAAGAATCTCAGTGATCACCCGATCCTTGGAATCGACCTTCGATCTCTTATTGGTCGGGTCATCGAGCACCTGGCCATCGCGGTTGCCGAAGATATTGTGGCCCACCCAGCTCTGTACCCTGAGATTACGGCGGGCAAACATGGGCGCCAGGACGGTCTTCAGTAGGGTCTCGCCGGTTTTGCCGTCTTTGCCGGCATAGAGTGCGCCGGTCGACGCGGCCAGCTCGCGCAGGGCTAGAACCGATCCGCCGAGGCTAGGGGTAAAGTTGATGTAAGTATGGCCCCCCTCGAACGCCGCCACGGCATAGATGCTGCTGGAAGGTAGAAGCTCGTGGGCTGAATCAGCCAGCCGCGGCGCGAGGCTCTCCCAGCGATTGTGGATCTCACCCAAGGGGAATGGTGGCTCGGTGCTCCCGAGGTTGAGGACGATCAAGTGGTCGATTGACTCGCCCTGGCGGAAAGCGTCAAGGTCTCGGGCAATGGCGTCAGCCGCCTGGCAGACGGTACGTGCAGGTCTGGGCTCAACCCAGTTTGCCAGCCGCAAGGCGGCTGGACTGAGGCCCAGCCAAGGCCCAGGCCGGACGCGGGCTGAGGCCGCGGCTAGCTCATCGCGGCAGGTGGCTATCCAGGCAGGGTCGAAGACGCCCGAGGCCTGGCGGAATTCCTCGGCTGACGCTGCGAAGTCAGTCTGACGAATCTCATGGCCGCCGATGATGAACTCTTCAGGCTGGGGCAGAGGTAGGCCGGCAAACTCCGGTAGCGCCGTCACCAACCCGGTCTGATCAGCCAGGCCACGAGCCAGTGCTGCCAGTCCCAGCGTTAATGTCGTGCCCACCCCGCCATATGCTCCCACCAGCCACAGTCCAATCCGGCGGCCTGTCATCGTGGCTTCAACCTAATCTTCGGGAATGGACGGAAATCGAAGCGCATACACAAACTGTCGCCAGCAGTTCGTGTAAGCTGGCGGGGCGGGGCCTGCGTCAGGAGAAGCATCTGGATCTTTTCCTCAACTTCATTATGGAGCGGAACGGTTGTGCATTCAACCCGCTCGGCTCGCCGGCTCGCCCCAGGATGGTCGATCAATGCAAGATCAGGGGGTCAGCTCAAGCTCGATAAGGCCAGGAGCCTCGATTACGAAACCAGGAAGCTCATATGGAGGGCCGCGTGGTTCAGGTGCAACCGCGTCCACTCCTCCTTGGTCAGAGGCCCTAGGATGGGACTGGCCGCAAGATTCGCCTCGGTTTCTTGCCGGATAATCGCCCGCCGTAGGGTGGCAAGGCCCTCCTCCGTTGAGGTGGGTGGAGGCATAAGCTTCCTCGCTGCTTCGCCAGGAGGGGTAAAGCCGGGCGGCATGGGCATGCTCAGGAGCCTCCTTTTCATGAACCGCGCCGTGATCCGGAAATACCAGGGAAACCTAACGTCCAGGCCGTCGATCGAGCTGTCGAAGGATCCGGCCAGGTGCCTGAAGATCTGTCCGGCCGACCAGTTGCCAATCGGTCTTGCTCCGGCTGCGACGACTTGCTCGGCGTCAGCGAGCAGTTCCTTGTAAGATGCGTAGTAAACCTGGCGTCGCCCCTGAACTGTCCTGGTGTCAACCGCCATGGCAATGTCCTTGATTCACGCCCGGCAAGCCCGCCCACACACCATTTCTCCCGAGCCTGGTACGCAACTTGTCACCAATGTACAGCCTCGGCACGGGATCAGGAATGGGCACGTCGCATGGCAAGAGTCGTTTTCCACCTCGGCCGATCGATGGTCGTCCGAGTACAAATTAAGCATGTTACTATGTAAACAATTGCTATATCGGCAGCCCATTTGTCCGCCAATTGTGATTACCTTTCGAGGGATCCGTGGAAAACGGATGAGATCCTCACGGCAGTGTGGAGTAGATGACGATGTTAGCGGCGATCTTGAGTGCGGAGTCGTAGTTGTAGCCCTTGCAATCGAGTCCGGAGTGGCGTTCCAGGGCGCAGCCGATGTCGTACTTGGAGTAGATGATGGCCCAGTGGTTGTTGATTTTGAT
>JBKQMU010000272.1:0-9447 GCA_052146555.1 Isosphaeraceae bacterium | reverse complement strand
CCCCGCCTCGCGGCGACGCAGTTACGGTTAGCTACAAGCCGGAGAACGTCTACTTGGAGAGGACTTTCACCCCCCGGACCCGACACACTTACAGACACACTGCCACGCTTGCGTCTTCGCAAGCGTGCCCCGCCTCCGATCTCGGGCCAGGCATGACACGCCCACGCGGACGTGAGCGTGGCACCCGGCTTCGCTGGGACTCGAGTACGCAACTCTCGGGTGCGGCGGGCTTTCGATGAAACGTTCTAGAAGAGGGCCGACATCAAGCCGCAAGATGATCGCAGCTTGACGTCGAACCCGGCAAAGCAATAAGGGCCACCTTGAAGAACCTATGATCGCGGGTCGTTTCTCGGCTTATGGCGCGACCCGCAGCGTCGCTGTCAGGTCCAGCGGCGGCTCGCCCGGGAGGTCGGTATGGACCCGGAAGACACGCCTGAGGTTGCCCCGCATGCCGCCCTCCTCGGGCTTGTAGGCGAGTGTCAGGACGTGCATGGTCTTGCGTTCTTTCTCGGGAGGCTGGACCGCGAAGCCGTCGCCGTCCCCTTCGACTGCGGTGATGGCAAAGGGCCGCGTGGCGCGGAGGATGAACCGTCCCTGCTTGGCGGCCGCCGAGCTTACCTCGCCCAAAGCCAGCACCGAGGGGACTGCGCTGAGGTCGCCCCGAATCATCGCCGTCACAATGATCGGTATGCTCGGGGTCTCGCGGTCGTTGCTAAGGATGCGAATTTCGTCCCTGACGGGGCCGGCTGGGGCATCGGGCTTGATTCCCACCCTCAGCGTGTAGCAGACCGCTCCTGCCTTGTCCCGCCGCGTCTCCGCCAGTTCTGCCGTAAGCGCCCTGCTCGAAGAAACCATGCGTTCGAATTTCCATCCCGGCGCGCCGATCCGTTCGATGGTTAAGCTCTGGCTGGGAGTCTGTCCCTTCATGACTGATCCGAAGTCGATCGAGCCGGGATTAAGCACGACGTCGGCGAGGATCGTCGAAGTGACGCCCAAGCGAACTTCCGCCTCTTTGCCGCTTGAGGTCACGAGTGTCACGAAGAGGATCGTCGATTTGAGTCCCAGGAAATTTCGAGTGTCCATCTGGGTCTCGATGACGGCCGAGGCTCCGGGGTTCACCAAAGAGGTGCTCGCCTTACCGCTCGTGCAGCCGCAAGAAGGCCGCAGGCTAACGATCGTGATCGGCTCTGCGAGACGGTTGGTGAGAATGAAGTCGTGCTTGACCTTTGCGCCCCGGGGCACGGGGCCGAAGTCGTGGGCACGTTCGGCAAAGAGTGAGTCGGCCCAGCCCGCGGCATCCGCGCGCGCTGCTCCTGCACCCAGAACGATCAGCCCCCCGATCACGTATCGAAGCAAGCGCCCTGTCATCATCGCCTCCTGCGATCGTTCCTTCGCGGGACAAAAAAGCCCCGCCGTGGATCCTTCCACCTTACGACTCCTATCGGATAGTTCGTCTCTTGCGCTTAGTCGAGCACGCAGCCGCTGCTGCCTGGTCCAGAATCTGTGAGGGTCCTGCCGATATCTCAGTCTGGTTCGCGCCTACCGGTTAGCGAACCGGACGAACTTGTGACACTGCACGCAGTTCATCGTCAGCTTGACGTACGCCAGCGTGGCTCCGTCTATGTTGCTTTGCTTGGCGCAGCGGACCAGCTCGTCGGCATAGCGCTGAAACTCCGATGTCATCGCCACGTATTCCGTGGCGTTGGGAATCATCGGGACCTCCCATTCGGCCGCCTGGCTGAGAACCTTAAGCGCCTTGGCATTCTTTTCGATCAAGTCGTACTGCTCCAGCGACAGGCCCTCCAGGACATTCTTCGAGTACTCGAGCTTCTGCCGCATGAAGTCGCTGCGGTTCCGCCTCTCAGGCTGGCCGGCGCGGCTTTGAGACACGCAGAGTGCAGCCAGAAGCGGAAGCATGACCAGTGTCGAAACGGCCGCAACGGCGGCCACTGTCGTTCGTCTTTGGCGTTTCATGGCTCATCGATTCATGGCTCATCGAGTTTGCACATCCTCAGTCACTCGCACTTCGGCCGGAGCCTCGCTCTTCCTCTGGTTCTAATGAGCGCAGGAGCACCAGGCAAGGGCACGGCGGCTACGCGAGTCGCTTTCGTTTCCCAGGCACCTGGCTCGTGCGCGGGGTGCCGCGCGCACGTCCGCGTGGGCGCGCTGCGGCTGCGCTCCGCTCGGCGTGGCTAGGGCCGAGGGACTCGCTTTCGATGGCGTCAGCTTAGCGCTTAGCAAGCAGACGGGAGCTACTACGACTGGCGTTGAGGAGGTTGATCGGCCCGCCTTCCGCGCGGCAGTGGAAGCCTCAACTCAGGGCCTTAGCCCCCTGATCCTCTTTGCCGGAATGGGTATCCTCGGACCCGGCCGCTCGCTACCAAGTCGGCTCTTATCGAAGCCCACGCGGGAGAAGCCACGGCCACACCCTGATCAGGGCCGATCGTTTTGATCTAACCTCCACGTGGCAAAAACGATGGGGACAATTTTGATCGAACTCGATTGCCATGCAGTAAACTTAGAATGGCTGTCCGCGGGCTCGAGGCAAGCGGGACAGCTCGGCAAGGTTCGACCTGCGAGGCGAAACGACAGATTTGTGGCTGGGGCTAGGACAAGGACCTGACAATGTCACAAGATGACACACGCGGTGCGATTATTTTGACGACTGAATCGATCTCCCATATATCGTTCACGCCAGCGGGCAAGGGGAGGGTCGAGTTCAACCCTACTGGTGTGCGTATAAACAGCAAACCGGTCGAGATACTCGGCGAGGGCGCAGTGGACGGCCCTGGCATAAATATAGGCCCTGCCTTCACAAGGGTCACGTCCCTAAGAATCGGTTCGATAACGACCTTTCACAAAGGCGAGGTGGGAACCTTGCAGCTAACGGAGGGCCCCACGGGTCTCATCTATTCGCTCACGAATGCCAAGGTTATTGAATCGAAGCTGGATGACTTGCTGGTCGAGGCGGAAAGCCTCGACGGATTCACAAGTCCATCTTGCTTTGCGTGGAGGAAGAAGTGAGGCCCCTGAACGGGGTCAGGCTTTGAGGCCAGCGAGGGGACCAACCCGAAAATCGATTCGATGGCTCTGCTCACAAGTCGACATAACCGGCGGTAAGAACTCGCCTTTAGCCGTCACATTCCTGGTGGGAACCGGCCCTCGAACTCGAGGCCGGAACCGACAAGCCCGACCTATGTCCGAAGACTGTTCCACCGATTGAAGCTCGAACACCGGATTCCCGCTCGCCCTCACCCATCATCACCGATGGCTTCGACGGGGCATTCCTCCAGCGCGGCACGGCAGGCGGCTTCCTGGGCGGGGTCATCGGGCTGTCGGAAGACGTAGCTATGCCCTTTCGCCTCGTCGCGGGCGAAGTTCTGAGGGGCGGTCTCTCGGCAGAGGTCGCAGTCGATGCATGTGACATCGACGTAATAGCGACCTTTCACATTACCTTTCACCCGCTGCTTGATGTCGGCCATCGAAGGTCTCGGCCGGAAAATTTGCTTTCCGGCCGCTTGAAATGACGGCGCAGCTCCAGGGTTGGCTCAGTGGATCGGCGCCTCTACAAAATCGCATTGCAGTAAGGCCTCACCGTCCCGCGCTTCCCAATAGTAAAGGAAAAACAGGCAGATCGTAAAGGCCGCGAAGATGTCGACGGCCCAGTAGCAGAGAAGCTCGATCCAGGGATTGTTCGGTGTGCCGATGAACCCCCGTAAGAACGAGAGGCACTGGAAGAAGCAGACGATCACGAAGACAGAGAGGAGGGTGGCTCGCAAGACTTCCATGACGTTGGCACCAATGAGCCAGGCGCTGCGCCATGGGGCGCTGGCCGAGCTTTCACCTTCCAACACGACGACCTCATCGACCAGGGCGCACCGCATGGCCAGCGCGATGCCGGGAATGACGAGCAAAATCAGTCCCGAGACGATGAGCAGCGCGGCGACCAGACGGGCCAAGAGCAGTTTTCCCCAAGCTCTCAGTCCTGCGCTCATGGCCTCGAAGTAGGTGGTCTTGATTCCTGACATTGCGTTGGCCAGCGTATGGACAATGGCCCCGGCGTAGATCGGCCCGAAAAGGACGGTGATCAGGCCGGTGAGCTGGAGCAGCATCTGGAGCCTGTCGGGACCTGCCGTCTGGGCTGCGCCCATCCAAATGATGAGTCGGGCGGGCAGCCAGATGGACAAAACAAGCGCCGCGAAGAGGGGCAGGTGGGAAAACAAGAGCTCGAAGGCGCGGGCGAATTTACCCAAGAGATCGCGGGGAATCTCTGGCTCACGAATCGGATTGGCGGCGCGACGACGCGCCGTGGCGGCCCCGCTGGCGCTCATCAACACACCAAAGCTTTCCTCACCGCAATAGGGGCACCGGCCGTCCAGTGCTCTGACGCGCGAATCGTTGACGAAGGCCTTGCAGTTCGGGCATCGATGAACGTTCGCCATACACCACTCCTTTGTGGATTCTACAGAGTTTTTGCATTGATCCAAGGCATGAGGGCGCGAAGCTTCTTACCAACCTGTTCGACGGGGTGCTCACGTTCGAGCCGCTTGGTGGCATTGAACACTGGACGGTTGGCCCGATTCTCGAGAATCCACTCGCGGGCAAACTGGCCGGTGCGGATTTCTTGGAGTATCTTTCGCATCTCGGCCCGCGTCTGCTCGTTGACGATTCTCGGGCCGCGCGTGTAGTCGCCGTACTCGGCGGTGTTGGAGATGCTGTAGCGCATGTAGCTCAGTCCGCCTTGATACATCAAGTCGACGATCAGCTTCAGCTCGTGCAGGCACTCGAAGTAGGCGCTCTCAGGCTGATACCCGGCTTCTACCAAGGTTTCGAAGGCCATCTTGACCAGTGCGCTGATGCCGCCGCAAAGGACGACCTGCTCGCCGAAGAGGTCGGTCTCGGTCTCCTCAGCGAACGTCGTCTGCAAGACGCCCGCGCGCGTGCCCCCGATGCCCTTGGCGTAGGCTAGGGCCAGAGCCTTGCCGCCCGGCGAGCAGGTCTCGGTCGTGGCGATCAGGCAAGGAACGCCGCCCCCCTTGGTGAACTCGCTGCGAACGAGATGGCCCGGACCCTTGGGAGCAACCAGGGCACAGTCGACCCCCTCGGGAGCGACCACCTGACCGAAGTGAATGTTAAATCCATGAGAGCAGAGTAGCAGGTCGCCGGCCCCGAGGTTAGGCTTGATCTCACGCGTGTAGATGTCTCCCTGGACCTCGTCGGGCAAGAGAATGTTGATCAAGTCACCGGCTGCCGCGGCGTCGGCGGCGGAGACAGGGGTAAAGCCGTCGCGCACTGCGATCTCGTAGTTGGCGGAGCCCGGCCGCTGCCCGACGACCACATCACAACCCGAGTCGCGCAGGTTTTGAGCCTGCGCGTGTCCCTGGCTGCCGTAGCCGATGATCGCGATCGTCTTGCCTTTAAGCAGCGAGAGATCGGCGTCCTGGTCGTAGTACATCTGGGCGGGCATCAGCATTCTCCTAGAGAGCAAGTGCTCGACGTACAAAAAAGGCCCGGGACCGAGTGCCCCAGTCCCGGGCAGGCTATCGCTTGAAAACGGGCGCTGGCCCGGCATCTGAAAACGGGCGCTGGCCCGGCATCAAAGTTCGGAATGACCCTGGACTGTCGGTTCATTGTTGCCGGCTGAATGTTCATCGCGCGCTTCATGCATCTCGGCGCCATCGTCGAGGTGAAGCGTGCCTCGCACCAAGGCGATTCTGCCGGTGCGTGCCAGCTCAAGAATCTCGTGATGCCGGACGGCGTCGATGAAGGCCTCGATCTTCTTCTCCTGTCCCGAGATCTCGACCATGACCTGGTCGGGACTCACGTCGACAATCCAGCCCCGGAAGATCTGCACCAGCGACAGGATCTCTGGTCGCGCCGATGCCGGGGCCTTGATCTTAATCAGCATCAAATCGCGCTCGACATAGTCCTCGCGCGAAATATCATGCACTTTGACAACCGGCACCAGCTTCTCGAGCTGCTTTCGCACCTGCTCAAGATGGCGGTCGTCTCCCATCACGACGACGGAAATCCGCGAGAGGTGCGGATTCTCGGTTTCACCCACCGCGAGGCTGTCGATATTGAACCCGCGGGAGGCGAACATTCCCGAGACCTGGGCCAGGACTCCCGGCTGGTTTTGCACCAGTGCCGAAAGCACGTGACGCATCCGTCCCGATGAGGACGCCTCCCGAGCCGGCGCGATAGATGGTGCAGAACCACTATTTGCCTGAGTCGCCATCGGCTCACTTCCTCGATCCTGATTGGCCGGCACGGCCGCTCGCGGCCGTCGCTTACAAGCACTTATTGAATTTACGCCCGCGGGTTGTGGCAACGCAAGAGGAAGGGTCGCGGCGGTGGCTCGAACGCACCGAACCGGACCGGAATCAAACCAAAAACGCACTTCTTTGGGAAGCTCAGCCGCCAATCGCCACTTACGGTTGGACCGGCGGCAGCAGCGACGAGCCGGCGCCCGGCAGCGGCGAATTGCCGGCTGAGGTCGAACCCTCCGCCTTTTTCGGCCTCACAAGCGCGGTCCGGTCCAGGTTGATGGAGCGGAAGCTATCGCCGGGTGTCACGTAGTACCAGGCGGCGAACCGGTCGGTCAGCTCCTGGACCTTTTTCTTGCCGTCGGCGATCTTCTTCTCATAATCTTTCTGCTCTCGCTCCGCACGCTCTTTAGCCTCTTTCTGCCGGGCCTGGAACTTGGGGTCGTCGGGATCCGGCGCGAACGGCTCGGCCGGGAGGTCGAGCACTTGCCCCGGTTTGGGGGCCGGCTTGACGGATTCCTTGTCATTGTCCACGTCCGACTTAGGCTTCGGAATGAAGCCGGGGTCGAATGCCACGGTTACCATCAAGAACCGGTTCTCGGTCGTCCCCTCTTTTTTCTTGGCTTTGTCCTTGTCTTTGGGGTCGGTTGGTTTCTCCTCGCCCTTCTTTTCGGCATCGTCGGGGCTGCCGGCTGTGAGCTCGTTGCCGGCGCCGAAGAAGACCTCACCAAACCGGAGGGTGTAGACAACTCCCTCGTCGGTACAGACCAGAACATCGCCCTGGTTCGAGAGTAACTGGCCGTCCCCGGTCAGGTAAAAGCCCTTGCTCTGGAGTGACAGGGCTGCCTCTCGCGTGAGCTTAATCCCCTCCTTGTCCCGGCTCTTGAGGTCGAGCGTCAGGCCGGGAGGCTTGGTCCTCACCCCCACGATCTTGAGGTCGGCCAGGGCGTCAGTCAGCGTCCGGATCTTGTCACTGTCCAGCTCCTGGTCAGCCGAGACTCCCTCCATCGACCATTTACCGCCTGAATCCTTGCGCTCAATGTCCAGGATCTCGCCTCGGAGAACCTCACCATGGTTGTAGCCCTGGTCAAATCTCACCTTGTAATTATCAAACCTCACTTTGCGGATATGGCTGGCCTCGAGCTTGAGGAGATTAGTCTCGATCCAGTCGGCAAACCGGATCGAGGGCTCGGCCTTGACCTTGACCCCGTAGGTTCGCTTCTGCCCGGGCACGCGCACATAGAGCTGGCCGGTCTTGTCCTTGACCTCCTCACCGATGATGAAATCGGCCAGGACCTGACCCGCGGAATCGCGCAGAGTGATGCGTTTGCCGCGTCCTTTCAGCGTGCTGGTCTTGGTATCCAGCGGATCGACGACGCCCATCTCTTCTTGGTCTTCCACCCGATCGGAACGAACCGTGTCCCTGGTCAGGAGCATCACGGCCGCGGCGGTCTTGGAAAGCCGATCGCGGGCGTCGGCGGGATAGCCATAGTGCGAGGGAATAATCCACTTGTTGTTCTCGAACTTGACCTCAAACGGCGTAGCGGTGGCCGTCCCAGGGTCGAAATCGACGACTTGCAAGTCGGTGCAGAGCAGGGGATCTTGAAAATCGGGAAAGAACGCCTGCCCCTGGTCGCTGAAGGTCTCGTTGCGGGCGGCACGGTCCCGGGTGCTGACGTACGCAGCGCCGCTGAGAACCAGGGCGACGGCGGCGAAAACCAAGGTCTTCGAAAGCTCGTTCATCGTGCATCCTCGATTTCGAGCCCGGTGCTGGCATCCCGCCAGCCGTCGGGGTTCATCGCGCGGTTTCTTGGGGTCATCGTCTCCGCCAAGATCAGGCCAGTCGTCTGGGGTTGGCCCCCAAATTCTCGCGGCGCAGCCGTGTTCCGAAGACAAACAGGCCCAGAATCAGCGGGGGGAGGGGAGGAATCGCGACGGCCATAGACCGTACGCGGTTCTCGATGGCCCGGGTCTTCTGTTCGGACTCGGCCTTGCTCTCCCGAATCTTGGTGAGCTTCTCGTCCTCGATCCGCGCCTTGTCGATATCAAGCCGGCGCTGGGCGACCTCCTGCAGGTTGCCCAGCATGATTTCTTTGGTGCGATCGTCTAAGTCGGTGCGGCTCTTGACCTGATCGACCTGCTTGTCGAAGGCCTTCTGAGCCTGGTCGAGCTTGTCCTTGGCCGCTTCTTCCGCGGCCTTTGTCTGATCTTGTAGATCGACGATGAACTTCTTGGTCTGGGCCTCGAGCGTCAGTAGCGTCCGGTGCTGCGGCCGCTTCTTGCGCAGGGTCACGAACGATTCATCTCCGGCCAGGACATCGACGCAGTTGAGGACAAAAGTCACGTTGTCGAAATCGAGATTGCCGACTTTCAGCCGCCTCAGCTCGAAGAAGTTCTCGGAGATCAGGTCCAGGTCGGCCACGGCAATCACCTTGATCGTCGCCGGCTTGGTTTCCTTCTTGGCCTCATTCTTCTTGGAGGCGTCCTTGTCGGTCTCGGCCGTCTTGTCCAGGGCGGCAGCGCCGGTCAAGCGGGCGGCCAGGGTGTAGCTAGTGCCGCTAGGGATATGGCGGCGCCGGGGATTGATCCCTGAGATTCCCATGAAGCCCTGCTGGACGGCATCGGAAAAGAAGAGGACGCCCCCGGTGTTGTCGGTACGCAGAAGAGGAATGAACTCGGGCCCCGCTCCGCCGCTTCGGGGACGCAAGAGCCCCGGAAAGAGGGTCACGATCTCCTGTAACCCCGACGTCACAATCTGCTCGGAGTTGAAGGCTCCTTCGGCCCCGCTCCCCTTGCCGATGAAGACGATCTCGGGCTCGAGCATCGCCAGTTGCGGATGCGGATTGTACCGGTTCCAGACGATCTCCGACGTTGGCCAGTCGAGACCGACCAGATCGAGCAAGGGGCCAAGGTTCCCCTTGGGCTCGGGAGGTGGCCCGCCGCCGAAGGGGCCCCCCGGCGGCATTTTCGGCAGCTCGGGAGAAAGCTCCCGGTTGTCGACCGGCAGCGGATCGAGGAAGAGCAGGGCTGGCCCACCCTTCTTGATGTAATCGGTCAGGTTGTCGATTTGCCTTTGCGTCAGCGAGGAAGGCTGAGCCACGATCAAAGCGTCCAGGCTCGCCGCGATCGGCGCGTCGGGCGCGACCGAGCTGACCTCGTACTGCTTCTTGAGCTCGGTGAC
>JBKQMU010000271.1:0-4069 GCA_052146555.1 Isosphaeraceae bacterium | reverse complement strand
AAAACACCGGGGGTTTTCGAGCTTTTTCTGGGAATTCGGCCTTCAGAAGATATATATCACGCTTGGTTCAGGTCTAGTCAGGACGATTGCGGCACGGACGTCGGCGACGTTATTCTTCGGACATCAGACCCTAATCTTTAAAGTACCATCGCGCGACGTGTTCGCGCAAGGGACGCGGCGGCCAGCATCACAGTGATGAGACCCTGTCCGCGCTCGCCGAAAACCAGACCCTGGGTGGAAGGAAGATCGCCCATGCTCGACGGCCCGCAGGTTTTCGTTGATATCGACACTCAGCGCGACTTTCTCGAGCCCGGCGGCGCCCTCTTCATCCCGGGGTCGCTGGAGATCGTCTCTAACCTTGCGCGGCTGTCGAGCTTCGCGAAAGAACATCAGATCCCGGTTCTGGCCACAGCCTGCGCCCATACGCTCGGGGACCCGGAGCTTGAAACCTTCCCACCGCATTGCATGATCGGCACGCGGGGACAGGAGAGAATCGACGCGACAGCCCGGCCGGAGAGCATCCGTTTCGATGACCAGGCCGAGCTGCCCCCAACCGTTCCGAGCCATCTCACGCTGCTGAAGCGCCAGTATGACCTGTTCACGCACCCCAAGGCCGGCGCTTTGATTAACCTCTATCAGAAGCCCCATCCCGTGTTCGTCGTCTATGGAGTCGCCACGGACTACTGCGTGCGTGCGGCCGTGGAGGGCCTGCTTGCCCGAGGGTGTCTCGTTGCGCTCGTGGTCGACGCCATCCGGGCGATTGACCCCGCGGCCGGGACCAAGCTCCTCACAAGTTTCGCCCTCCGCGGCGTCTTGCTCGTGAGGACGGCCCTGATTTGTGATCCTGCGCCGTGGTTCGTCGCAAATGAACCGGGCGGCTAGCGTCCCATTCCACGGGGCGTTGGTTCCCCGTAGAATCCAGTCGGGGAGCCACACCTCATGCACGACAAATATCGCAAGAAGTACCGTGTGCCGGCCGCGACGCAGCGGCTGAGGCAGCAAATCGCCCTGGAGGCGGCCCGGCGACTCTTCGACGCGGCCGGGGGGGCAAGTCTCTCGACATCGATCGACTGGCTTGAGCAAATGGGCGAAAATGATTTCTACTTGGCCAAGCGCAGGGCCGCGGCTGTGCTCGGTCACCGGCTGCGACCGGGCGACTTGCCCACCGATGGCGAGGTGCGCGAGCAGGCCGTGCTCCTCTGGCGATCACGCGATGGCCAGGTGGGCAAAGTCACATCCGACGAGATGCCCGAGCCCGAGGAGGGGGAAGAAGTCGCCGTCCTCTCCGAGCATCTCGACCGGTTCGCACTCTACCGCATGCGCCTGGCGCCACTGGAGGGGATCAAGCAGAACCCCAGGTACCACCCCGAAGGTGATGTGCTTTATCACAGCCTTCAGGTCTTCCACCTGGCGCGCGAGGCTCGGCCCTACGATGAAGAGTTCCTGTTAGCCGCGCTGCTGCATGACGTCGGCAAGGCGATCGATCCTCAAGATCACGCCCTGGCAGGCGCGCTCGCCCTCCGCGGCGCAGTGACCGAGCGCACGTTCTGGCTGATCGAGCATCACATGGACCTGCTCATCAGCCGCGAAAAAACCCTCGGCGCACGCGCCCGGCGCGGGCTGGATGCGTCGGAATATCTCGACGACCTCGCGCTGTTGCGCGAGATCGACAACGCTGGACGAGTCCCCGGCGCCGCCGTCGAGACCCTCGATGAAGTGCTAACTTACCTCAAAGGGCTCGAGCACGAGGCGTATCTCAACGATTAATTCCGGTCGGTCTCGGGCGACGATGCCAATCGCGGGATGCTGCTTGGTGCGAGTTTTCGGACCCCATCGGACCGCCCGACAGCACGGTCCCCCGCCCATTATCGGCCGACCAGGAGACCTTGGTCGTCATTGCGTTTCCACCATCATGACGATGGCCAAGGAGTCTCATCCCACAAAATCCACTGCGATAGCTCGGCCTTGTCGCACTCTTGAGGTCGGTTAGAATGGCCTTAAATTCGCCTTTGTGATTTCCGGTGCAAGGGGTCTGGGAGTGCGCATCGCCTATTTCGACTGCTTCAGCGGGATCTCCGGCGACATGACGCTGGGTGCCTTGGTCGATGTGGGCGTCGATCCCCGGCCGATCCAAGACGCGGTTTCGAGCCTCGGCCTTCCCGGCAGCTTGACGTTTGAGACGGTGCGCAAAGGTGGCATGAGGGCCACGCACGCCCGGGTACACGCACCTCATGAGCACGTCCACCGGCACTGGCATCATATCGAGGCGATCATCGACACGGGCAGCTTGAGCAGTCGCCAAAAGGATCTAGCCCGGCGCATTTTCCTGAGGCTGGGTGAGGCGGAGGCCCGAGTGCACGGCGTCGAGCTAGCCAAGATCCACTTCCACGAGGTGGGGGCGGTTGACTCGATCATGGACATCGTCGGGTCGGCCGTTGGCCTGGACCTGCTGGGGGTTGACCGGTTCGAGGCCAGTCCCGTCCCACCAGGCAAAGGGTGGATCAAGGCCGCGCACGGCCGGATGGCCCTCCCCGCGCCGGCCACGGCCGAGCTCTTGCGCGGCGTGCCGCTGGCTGAGTCGCTGGTGGAGATGGAGCTGACCACGCCCACTGGCGCCGCGATCCTGACCACCATAGTGGAACGATTCGGCCCGCTGCCCGCGCTGACCATCGACTCGATCGGTCTGGGCGCGGGCACGCGCGACCTGCCCGAGCAGGCCAACGTTTTACGACTGTTCGTGGGAACCGCTGAGCTACCGCCGGCTAGCGACCGGGTCTGGGTCCTGGAGACGAATCTCGACGACCTGCCCGGAGAGGTCGTAGGCTATACCATGATCAAATTGATGGAATCGGGCGCACTCGATGCGTTTGTTACCCCGATCCAGATGAAAAAGAACCGGCCAGCCGTGATGATTAGCGTGCTCTGCGACGAGAGCCGCATTCCGCCCTTGGAGGAGATCCTCTTTCGGGAGACGGCCACGCTGGGAATCCGCCGCTACCCGGTCAGCCGCCACAAGCTCAAGCGTCAGGGCATTGAGGTCCAGACGTCTTTGGGACCGATCCGGGGAAAGCTCGGCTGGCTCAATGATCGCCCTCCCACGTTCAGCCCTGAGTATGACGACTGCGCCCGCCTCGCCTCAGCTCATGGCGTGCCCCTGCGCGAGGTTTACGACGCCGCGCATGCAGCCCACGCGGCCTCGCGCCAGGCGTCGTCCTCGGAGGCCACGGCCACAGATACGACGCGAACGATCCCAACTGTACACGGCCAAGGAAGCTAGCCACTGACGGGAACGAGCCGTGGATGAAGAAGAGGAAAACCAGCCGCAGATGGAGACAAAAGGTAAGCCACAGATCAGGAAGCAAACCAGCCGCAGATGAAGAAGAGAATTAGCCACAGAAGATCAGGAAGAGAATTAGCCACAGATGGACTCAGATAAACACAAATAACGCATGATAATGAATAGGCTAGAAGGTAACTGAGTTTCAAGGAAAGTCCCGCACAGCGTCGGCTTCGCTCCCTGCGGCACGGACGCAATAACCTGCTTCTTTCAATAAAAAATCATCGGTTTTTATCTGTGTTCATCTGTGGCTAATTCTGTATTCTCTCTGTGGCAATCATCTGTCTTCTTCATCTCTGGCTAATTCTGTATTCTCTCCGTGGCTATCATCTGTTTTCTCCATCCGTGGCTAATCTTGTATTCTCTCCGTGGCCGTGATCTGTCCCCTCCATCTGTGGCCCAGTTCACGTGTTCTTTGTGGCGGGCGTGGCAAGACGGTTTAGAACCAGGGAAGGATTTACCTGATGCATGATGCTTCTTGGCCGCCAGGGCCCATGATGCCAGTCGTTCTTGTTCTCGTATTACTCTTCGGCTGCCTGGTCGCCCTGGGGGGGCTCACGGTCGTGCTGGCGCGGAGGCTCGATGAGATACGGCGCCGGACCGACCTGCGGCTGGGCGAACTGGCCCGGCGGTTGCAGCAGATCGAGTCGCGATCCGGGATAGCGGCAAGCGATTCTCCACGGGAGCGGTCCGCGAAAGTGGGCGCAGCCGATCATTCTGTGGCGCGGTCAA
>JBKQMU010000270.1:0-14195 GCA_052146555.1 Isosphaeraceae bacterium | reverse complement strand
TTCATCCATCGCGTACTGAGGACCCACGATCGGAGATGGAATGCAATCGGCACGGGCCAGGTTTTCAGCGGCTTTCGTACCGGCCACCGCTGCCTGTGCTGCGCGAATTTCCGGGCGGCATTGGAGGGCCATTTCGATGAACTGGTCTTCTTGAGCCGGTAGGATAAAAGGGGGCAGCGTGAATTCACCCAGGGGCTCGGCGGCTCCCGCGGATTCCGGCATTCCGATCTGGTTTCTCAAGTCCGTCAGGGCCGTCACGTAATCTTGCCGGGCTGCTTTCATAAGCTGCCGCGTCGCCCGATCCTCCACGCGTGCTAGCACGACATCGGCCGCGGGAACCTGGTTGGCCTCGAGTCGTTTCTCAAGGGTCTTGAGCAGTCGGCCGTTGAAGTTCGCCAGATCCTGGGCCACTTTGAGACGCTCACGACGGTACGCGGCCGTCTGGAAAAAGCGATACGTCTGAACCAAGGCGAGCAGCTCGGCCTGGACCACGGTCCAGCGTTGCTGTTCGTAGGCCGCCTGGGCGATGTGGTAGCGATGTGTGGTCTGGTGTCCGAGCTCGACCGGCTGACGCAGCGAAAGGTAGAAGTAAAACTGGCCAAAGCTGTAAAACCCCCCATTGTGGTGTGTCCCTGTGCTACCGAACGTTGCCGGCGGAATCAGGGTAATCGGTCGCAAATCACACCATAACGTGGGGTTGAGCGTCGTCGGGAAGTGGCGGGCAGCTTCCACCGACTCGGGCGACGGCGTGGTCGGATTGCCCAGCCGCAACGTAGCCAGATCAGGGTTGCTGGTCAAAGTTCCATAAAGCGCAGCCTCCAAACTGATAGATTGCCCGCCAGCCGACCGCGATACATTGGCCGGCAAAGTAACATCAGGCATGGAGGAAGGGCCTCTTGGCCCAAAAGGAGTTTGGATCTCAGCGGGAGCCGCCTGAGTGCGCCGAACGGGAGAATCAACAGGCGCGGCTGTCGGCCCTTGCGCGCGAAGGTCCTTGTTCGCTTCCGCGCCCGAATTGGCCGGGTCTGGATTGTCGGTCACTAGCTCATTCTGAGAACCGGATCCTTGCGCAAACCCCTTGAGCCAGCCCAGGAACCTCTTTGTCCGAGGAAATGACTCCGACGATGGGACTGGTTCCGACTCGTGACCGGGCGCCCTGGATGGAGCAAGAGCAGGTGCAAGCGCTGAGTCAGGCTCAGATGCCGGGGCAAAAGGCTGGCCGGGCGTCTCGGCGCTATGAGAGACACCGTTCAGCGCAGAGATGAGCAAAGCAAGGAGGAAGCGAGAGAGAAGAGGCCAGCGCATGCCGGTGCATCCTGCGTAAGACTTACTGGCGGAAAGGATTGCCCATCCTGAGTCAATCCCGAGCACCAGAGTGCGTAACGAAGTGAGCTTGCTTCGCCATTCTCATCGGCTTGCCAGTGCGCTGTTCTCTTCTCCAACTCACGAAACCTAACTCGATTGCGGCTTCCCACCTGACTAGGAAGCTGGATGAGGCCTTACAGCATGACTTCCTATTGGCAGGTAAATCCCCTGGAGCAAGGCAGGTCAGAGACGGTGTCTTGCTCCAGGAGAGTTCATGCTCAGCGGGTCGTCGCAAGCTTTCCCTTGGTACCGACCGTGGATGACGGTTCGCTCTTGGTTCCAACCCAGTCGATGAGAATGGGTGTGGCGATATAGACGGTGCTATAAGTCCCGCTCAGAAAGCCCACGACCAGAGCGAAGGCGAATCCGTGGAGACCCTCGCCGCCGAGGATGTAAAGGATGACTACGACCAGCCATGCAGTCAGTGCTGTCAAGATGGTGCGGCTGAGCGTCTGGTTGATCGCGTCGTTGACCATCTTGGTCGTCAGGTGCGGGGTCTTACCCTTGATTTCGCGGATCCGGTCGAAGATCACGATCGTGTCGTTGACCGAGAAGCCGATCAGGGTCAGAAACGCAGCCACGATGGGCAGGTCGATCTTGAACTGATCGATCATGAAGAGGCTGTTGATCACCGGAACCCTGGCCACCCAGTAACTGATGGCGATGGCGCCCAAGGTGATGAGCACATCGTGGACGACGGCCAGCACGGCCGCCAGCCCATAGGTGAACGAGTGGAACCGCCACCAGAGGTAAACGATGATGATGACCCAGCTTGCGACCGTGGCGATGAGAGCGAGGGTTCTCGTATCGCTGGCAACGGTGCCGCCGAAGTTCGTGATTCGCTCGAAGAGCAGATCGCGATTGCTGGCTAGCGACTCTTTGAGTCGGGCGAGCTGAACCACGGCGATATCCGGTTCGAGGTCGGTGCGGAGCAAGAGTTTCGTGCCCGCGGCGGCACTGGAGCCGTTGGTCTCTTCCGCCGGAGCCTGGATCTCGAACCGAGTGCTCGGATTGGCGATGCCAGCCTTCTCCAGAACCTTGATCAGCTCGGCCGAGACGACCTGGGCCGGGGCTTGGGTACTGTTGAACGCGGCGGCGTTGAAGCTCAGCAGATACTCGCGGCCCCCGGCAAACCGGGTGACGAGCGCCGGGCCGTTCTTCAAGGGCTCGGCCGGGGCCGTGCCAGCGATCGGCGACGGCGATCCAACGGTCATCTCCACCTTGGCCAGCGCGGGACCAAAGGCTTCGAGAATCTTTTCCTTGACCGGAGTTGCTTCCTGCTCGGTCGTGCGGATGTTAAACCGCGTGAGCGAAGAGTCCCTCGCGATCCGCAGGCTCTCGACCGTGACATCGGGCAGGACGCTGGCCTTCGACCTGACGAACTCCGCCCGCTTCGATTCCGAGAGCGACTGGACGGTCGGGTCGGCCTCATTGAGCCGGATGGTCACGAGCGTGCCGCCGGTGAAATCGATGTTGTACATCGTCCGGCCTCGGGCGAAGAACGCCACCAGGCCCAGCAAGATCAAGATGAGCGAGCCGGCCATGCAGTAATAGCGGGGACCGATGAAGTCGATATTCGTTTTGTCCCACATCTTGAGCATGCGCAGGTTCTTGATCCACCCCCGGCCATAAGCGTTTTCGAAGATGACCCGCGACATGAAGACGGCCGTATACAGGTTCCAGAGCATGCCGATGACCATCGTCAGCGCGAAGCCCTTGACCTCTTCCGTGCCCACGGCATAGAGCACCATCGCCGCCAGCAAGTTGGTGACGTGCGAGTCGAAGATCGTGACCCAGGCACGGTTGAAGCCGTTGCGGATCTGCTGGGCAATGCTTGCCCCACGCTCCTTCTCTTCACGCATGCGCTCGAAGACCAGCACATTGGCATCGACGGCCATGCCGATGGTGAGAGCAAGTCCGGCCAGCCCGGGCAACGAGAATGTGGCCTCCATGAGCGCCATAGTTCCGACCAGCAAGATCATGTTGGCGACCAGCGCGATGACCGCGACGATTCCAGCGAACCGGTAGTAAGTGACCATGAAGACCGGCACGACCAGCATCGACACCCAGATGGCCCTCCATCCCTTGGCGATCGAGTCTTCGCCGAGCGTCGGGCCGACCTTTTCTTCCTGGGCTGGGTTCGGGTTCAGGCTGGCCGGCAGACTACCCGCCTGCAGGATGTTGATCAGGTGCTGAACTTCCTTGGGTTTGAACCCCTGCCCACCCCCCTCGATGATGCCTGATTCACGGATCTCGGAGTTGATCGACGGGGCCGACATCACGAGGTTGTCGAGGAGGATGGCAAGCTGGTACTTGAAGGCGTCGCCCTCTTCGGGAAGATGCTCGCGGGTGAGCTGGCCGAACTTCCGCGCTCCCTGGTGGTTGAACTGGAACCCGACGGCCGGCTGGAGCCGCTCATCGCTCGTGGCATAGGTCCGCGAGAGCAGGCTGCCGGTCACGTTCTGCCGGTCCTGCTCACAGAGAATGTAAATCTCGGTCCGGCCCGGCGCCACTTTCTCCTCGCGGATTATTGGGTCCATGGGACGAGGATTGGAAGCGTCACCCGCGTGGATGTTGCTGGGGTTGTACTCGATCCGGTACGAGCTGATCGACGAGAGGCCGTGAGGACGGGCTAAGGTCAGCGTGGTCGTGCTGTTCCGGCTGACCGGGATATTCACGGTCTGTTCGGGACCGCTGTCCACCTTCCCGGTCAGGAAGACGTCGCCTCCTGAATAGAGGTCCTTCTTCCATCGTTGCTGCGGATCGGTGATCGTATCGCTGGTGAACGTAGGATTGGTCCCCGTCGAGTTCTCTCCCAGCCGAGCCCATTTGTACCGTGCAGGGGGCTTCGACAGACCCTGTGGGCCCAGCGCCCGATCGCGCGCCGAGCCGTCCTTCTTTTGATTGGCCAGGATACGGAACTCGAGCGAGCCGACGTCCGTCAACATTTTCTTGACTTCCTCGACCTCTTCATCGCTGGCCTGAGGAAGGATGATCTCGATCCGGTTGTTGCCGATCTTGCGAATCGGCGTCTCCTTGACGCCCTGGGGGTCGGCCCGCTGCTTGAGGGCCGAGATCAGCTTGTCCATGTCGAAGTCCGGGCCGAGGTTTTCACGCGCAACCTCATAAACCAGGATCGTCCCTCCCGAGAGGTCAATGCCCAGCTTCAGCTTCTTGTCGGGTGGGATCATGAAGATCAATCCCAGCGCCACCGACGCGATGCACAGGACAGGTTTCCAGATCGGCTGTTTCATGGTCGTTCCTCACGCCCGGCAGACAATGGCCGGCCGCGTCCTGCGGCCGGCTTCCTTGAATAATGAAGATGAACGAGGACTCTGGCTTCGAGATACATGGTCTGGGCCGTTGAGGGCACCATCCCTGAGCGATGAATTCCATAAGACCGGCCGCTGGAGGCCGCAGGTCAGAGGCAAGACGGGCCCTGCTTCTCCGCGACCGCCCAATCCGCGGCGCAGCCGGTTGCGGCGGGGCACCGGCTGGTGCCTCGCCAGGATCATGAACCGTCACGCCGAGTCCGCCGCCTTTTCCGGCGACACATCCAGCACCCGCATGACGCTCGACCGGGTCATGGTCAGCTTCACTCCTTTGTCATCATCAATGCGTAGCACCAGCTTGTCGCCGGTCGGATCCATCGAGACCACCGTGCCATAGATCCCCCCGGTCGTCACGATCTTGTCGTTTTTCTTGAGCGCGTCGATCATGGCCCGGCGCTTCTTTTCCTGCTGCTGCTGGGGAAGCCAGATCATGAAGTAAAAGAGGAAGGGAATCGGCAGAAGGATCAGGAGTCCACTATAGTTACCCCCGGCATCCTGGGCGAACAGCAAACCCAGCTCGTCAAGCAAACCTGGCATGATGGGTGTCCGTGTGGCCTCGATGTGGTGCCCGGGCCGGAAAGACAGGCGCTCGGTGCCCCTGTCTGGTTGCCTTGTCCTGGCTGGCCGACATCGGAATCTGCAATCCTTCAAGTGCAGCTTTGCAATCTGCACTGCTGCAATCTGAAATCTACCGCTTAGGGGCCCAAAGCTTCAAGCACATCCCGACGCAACTGGACAAACTGGCCCTCCGCGATCGCTTGGCGAATCGCGCCGGTTAGCAGATGCAGGTACGTCAAGTTATGGATCGACGCCAGGATCGGCCCCAGCATCTCCCTGGCCAGAAAAAGATGACGCAGGTAGGCGCGGCTGAAGCAGCGGCACGCCAGACACGGGCAGTGGTCCTCGATGGGCCGGGGATCGCGCGCGTGGGCGGCATTGCGTAGCTTGACGGGTCCCCTTGCCGTAAAACACGTTGCGTTGCGACCGTTGCGTGTTGGCATGACGCAGTCGAAAAGGTCAATCCCCGTGGCCACCGCGTCCAGAATGTCTTGCGGGCGGCCCACACCCATCAGATACCGCGGGCGATCCCAAGGCAACAGAAATGTCGTGACCTCCAGGGCCTTGCGCACCTCATCCCGGCTTTCACCGACGCTCACGCCGCCGACGGCATAGCCGTCGAAATCCAGCGCCAGGAGAGCTAGAGCGCACCGCCTGCGAAGATCTGCGTGCGCCCCGCCTTGAACGATGCCAAAGAGAGACTGGTCGGTTCGCACCTGCGCCAGCTTGCAGCGAGCCGCCCAGGCGATGGTCCTCTCGACGGCCTGGCTGATCTGGTCATAGCTGGCGGGCAGCGCAGGACAGTGATCCAGGCACATCGCCACATCGGCCCCGAGTGCTTCCTGGATGGCCATCGCACGCTCAGGCGTGAGCTCGAGCAAGCGGCCGTCCAAGTGCGATCGGAAACTCACGCCAGAGTCATTGATCTTGCTGCGGGCCGCCAGGCTGAAGACCTGAAATCCGCCCGAATCGGTCAAGATCGGACCGTCCCATCCCATGAACGCATGTAACCCCCCCATTGCCGCGACGGTCTGCTCGCCGGGCCGGAGAGCCAGGTGGTAGGTGTTGGCCAGGATCATCCTTGCTCCAGTCGCGCGAAGCTGGTCCGGAGTCAATCCTTTGACCGTCGCCTGCGTTCCCACCGGCATGAACGCCGGGGTCTCGACGACTCCGTGGGGCGTCTCAAGCCGGCCCAGCCTGGCCGGGTAGACCGGATCCTGAGCAAGGGTTGTGAAGTGAACCGGTCGGCTCGCCAGGGACCCTCCGGCAATCGGGGAACAAATGGTCAAGCAACCGCACCCTGCGCGAAGACCCGCGCCCCACGCTGGAGTAAAGAGGCCCCTAAAGCAGAGAACCGCCAAACCGGAGAGAAGGCCGACGGCCAGGCGACGGCCAGACCCGCCCCGCGGATCGCCGCTTCCGCCTGACCAGCCGCTCAGTCGTTCTTGAGTTTCAGCCCCAGCGTGCCCAGCTTGTCGCGCACCTCGTTGAGCGAGGTCACGCCGAAATTTTTGCACTCGAGAAGCTCATCGCCCGACCGCTTGACCAGGTCGCCGACCGCTTGGATATTGAGCTTGCTCATGCACTTGCGAGCCCGCACCGAGAGGCTTAGCTCGCTGATGGGCTTGTTGAGCAGGGCCTGTATCTCCGGCGGCACTTCCTGGGGCGGCTCAGCGCGATGATCGTGGGTGACCACGCCACGCTCGCTGCCCTCCAGCGCCATGCCCAGCCGAACGCCCTTGGAGGTCATCATCTCCTTGATCTCGGCCAGCGAGGTCTCGCCGAAATTTTTGCTCGACAGAAGCGCTACCTCGGTGGTCCGAGTCAGGTCGCCCAGAGTGCGGATGTTCATCTTGCGAAGGCAGTTACGGCTGCGGACCGAGAGCTCGAAGTCGGTCACCGGAATCTCCAGCAACTGCTTGAGAACGGTGTAGCCCTTCTCAGCCTCCTCGTCGTAATACATCCCCTTGCTGGCCTGGCAGTCCTTGACGAAAAGCCGGGCGCGAGGATGGTTCGGGTCATGGGCGAGAACCTGTCGATAGCACTGTTCCGCCTCGCGAAACCGCATTTCGTCCTCGTACAGGACACCCAGGTTGATCCAGGCGGCCATAGGGACCGGAGGACGTTCGGTGCATCGCTTGTAGAGGTCTAGCGCCAAGTCGTCATTGCCGAAGAGGTCGTTGATGTAAGCCAGCTCGAAGAGCGCGCCGTTGTGGTCCCTATCGAGGCTGAGCGCTTTCTCGAGCTCGACCGCGGCCGGAGCAAGTTCCCCCTCGGCCGCCAGAATCGCTCCCTGCTGGAAATGATATTCCGCCGACGACTCGTTGATCTTCTGCAAGCCGTCGAGAATCTTCTTGGCTTCTTCGCTGTGTCCAGTGCGCCGCAGTGCGCCTGCGCGGTGCAGTTCCGAATTCCGGGCGTCGTAGCCAAGGTTGGCCGCCTGGGCAAACGCCTTGGCGGCTTCGTCGTATTTCTGAAGATTCTCGTAGGCCAGTCCCTTGAAGAAGTAAGCCATCCCCACTTCACCGGCTCGCTTCAAGTGCTCGAGTCCCGCGCCATAGCGGCCCAAAAGCACCTCACCGACGCCCAGCCGAAGTTGCGTTTCCGGTCTGAGATCCTTGTCTTTCTTCTCGCGCTCGTGGATGGTGGCCACGGCATCGCGGAGGGTCCGATAGCGGGACGGGTCGCGGCCCAGCACCTCGCGCAGGTCAGCCACTGCCGATATATCGAAGGGTGTCCGGTCCATGATCGCGCGGACGTCGGTGGTCATCATCTCGGTCATACCGTTATTTCTCCCCTGCCCTCTCCCTCGTCTTCGGATGCCCCATCTTTACCTGCATGCCGGGCGCAGACCCGCTTGGTCAATCCCGCAATGCTGTTCCGCGAAGTCAATCCCTGAGTCGCAAGGACACAGTCGTTCGAGAGGGTAAAACCTACAGAATACCAAAGACGAATCGTTTGTCAAAACCCCTTGGCTAATTGCGTGGATGTGGCCGAGCGGTCGACAGGGCATACCGCAGATGCATCACGCAGGCAATCAAGAACGATCCTTGGGACCGACAAGTGGGTTCAGCGTTCTTTGAGCTTGAGGGCAACCTCGTCAAACTGGTCCCAGGGAATCCTCCGCACCTGACCGTTTTCCCAGACGATCACTGGAGTTCCTGTTTGCTTTGCCACCCTCAGAAGTTCCCGGGCTGCGTCCCGAAAGGCTGCATTGATCTTGGCTGTGCACACGTCGTCGCTCTTCTCATTCACGGAACCCACGTCCGCCGGCTCTCTGGATTGACTCATAGAGCTCTGCCTCGAGAATCTGCCGTTGCATTTCGCTTCCCTGGGCGACCAAGGCCGGAGGAAACGCCGATGTGTCGTATAACCACCAGGCGTCAACCAGCGGGAGATACATTTGGAACAGGTTGTGAAGACCCAGGCCGAACCTTCTTCGAATCGTATCCTCGGGTACGCTGTGACCGCCTTGGAGTACGCGGTTGGCGACTCTAGCGACCGCGAGATCAGCGCTTTGTAGCTGGAGGAAGAAGAGCACGATGCGGTAGCCGGCCGTCTTCATATCCTTCAACATACTTACATGCGTACGACCCGACAGCGTCGTTTCAAAGCCAAAATTGCGACGCGCCTCGCAGAGCTCTCTGATTCTCGTCAAAAGAAGCCTTCCGGCCCGAATCGTTTGGGTCTCAGGTGCGAAGGGCGACAGGCCGGCGGCAATCAGGTCGGCATTGACGAACTCCCGACACTCAGCGAATCCAGGCAAAAACTTCATGGCGAAAGTCGTCTTGCCAGCGCCGTTTGGTCCGGCAAGCACATAGACCGTGGGCTGACTGCCTGTCTGCATGTTAATGCGAAGCCTTGCTTTTGAGAATTGGACCTATCATGCAAGGACGCCCTCCCGCGACCGGATCATGCATTTCCAAGGTCAGCTTGCCTGGATCATGTCCGACTTATCGCCGTCTTGACACGGCTCACTTCGCCTCATCCGGCGGGATGATGCTGGGGAGTTCCAGCCGAGGGCCGGACTTGCCTTTGAGGAGCTGGTGCTTGGCCTGCGTGGTCTGGCCCAGGCCGTGGATCTTGATGAAGCCCAGCGCCGCCGACGCGTCGTACTGGTCGCCTTCCTCGTAAGTAGCCAGCTCGTGACGGTAGAGGCTGCTCTCGCTCTTGCGGCCGACCGTCATGACGTGGCCCTTGTACACCTTAAGCCGGACCGTGCCCGAGACGTACTGCTGATTCGAGACCGTGAAGGCCATCAGGTCCTGATGAAGCTGGCTGAACCAGAGCCCGTTGTAGATCAGGTCGGCGTAGGCCTGGCTGACCTGGGTCTTGAACCGAAGCGACTCCTTGGAGAGCGTCAAGAACTCGATCTCGCGGTGCGCTTCGTGCAGCAGCACGGCTGCCGGGGCCTCGTAGATCTCGCGCGACTTGATCCCGACTAAGCGATTCTCGATATGATCGATCCGGCCTACGCCATGCTTGCCGCCAAGCTTGTTGAGGTCGTCGATCAGCTCGATTCCATCTTTCTCAACTCCGCCAAGGGCGACGGGCTTGCCGCGATCGAACGTGATCTCGACCTCCTCGGGCTGGTCAGGAGCTTGCCGCGGGTCGACCGTCCACTGAAAGGTTTCCGGCGGAGGCTCGACCCACGGATCCTCGAGAATGCCAGCCTCGATCGACCGGCCCCAGAGATTTTGGTCGGTGCTGAAAATCGACTTCTTCGTGGCCTCGACCTCGATGCCGTGGCGGGCGGCAAATTCCAACTCCTGGGTCCGCGTCCATTTCCACTCCCGGACCGGGGCGACAATCTTCAGGTCGGGAGCCAGTGTCTGAAAGGTCACGTCAAAGCGAACCTGGTCGTTCCCCTTACCGGTGCAGCCGTGCGCCACGGCCTGCGCCCCGTGCTCCCGAGCCACCCGGACCATGAGCTGGGCGATCAAAGGCCGCCCCAAAGCCGTGGCCAACGGGTACTTGCCCTCGTACAGCGCTCCAGCCATGAGTGAGGGCCAGACGAAATAGTCGATGAACAGATTGCGCGCATCCTCGGCAACAGCGTCGATCGCCCCAGTCCGCAACGCCTTCTGACGGATCGCCTGGATGTCCTGCCCTTGACCTAAGTCGCAGGTGTAAGCGATCACGTCCATGTCGTACGTCTCGTTGATCCACTTGACGGCAACCGACGTGTCCAGGCCGCCGCTATACGCCAGTACGAGCTTTTCGCGTGCCACGATCAGTCCTCAGAAAAGAGCCACGGATGGAGCTGGGCAACAAGACCAGCCACAGATGGGTAGGGGAAGCACAATTCGCTGCAGATGGACGCGGACAAACACAGCTAAAGAAATCAAAAGGCTTAGGAAAATTCTGGCCATGGTGCTTCAGCTACCCCCTCGGAGGCGCTTGATTTCCCTACTCCCTTTCGTGGCTCACTCTGCTTCGCCGAGTGCGAAAACGTCTCTCAGGCAGCGAAGCCCCTGCGCGCCCAGGGAAAGATCAGTGCCAACGTTGATGCGAATCTCGCTGGTATTGATCAAGTTGATATTGATCGAGCGATCCGCCAGGGCACCGAACATTCGGGTGGCGACGCCGGTATGGGTGCGCATGCCCACGCCGATGACGGAGAGCTTGGCCATCGCCGGCTCGACGGAGATCTGCCCGCCTGCGATCGGCGTGACGGCGGCCATGGCGCGCGCGATGGCCTCGCGCGGCACCGTGAACGAGAGATTGGAGCGAGCGTCCTGGCTGACGTTCTGGACGATCATGTCGACGAAGACGCCCGCGTCGGCGATCGCCTGAAAGATCCGGGCCGCATAACCGGGCCGGTCCGGAACCTCGAAGAGTGTGATTCGCCCCTGCGTTTCGTCGAGCTCGACGCCGGCGATCACCAGGTCTTCCATGCCCTGCTCCCGCGGCGTGGCGGTATCGGGATCGGCCAGGGGCACAAGCTTCATCGCCCTGGATGTGCCGGCTGCGGGCTGGAACGCCGGCTGCGGCCGAGCGTGCACCTCATCCAGTTGAAACGCCTTGTGCACGGCCCGAAGCGCTGGTACGGCGGAGGCCCGATCCACCAGTACGCTGATCTTGATTTCGCTCGTTGTAATCATTTGAATATTGATGCCGGCCGCGGCGATCGCCCGGAACATCGTCGTGGCCACGCCGGTGTGAGTGCGCATGCCCAGCCCGATGACCGATACCTTGGCGACCTCGGCGTCGTGCGTGACCCCGAGGGCGCCAATATCCCGGGCCGCGGCTTCCGCAGCGCGCATCGTCTCGGCCAGGTCGCCGCGGGCGATCGTGAAGCTGACCTCGGTTGCACCCTCCTTGGCCACGTTCTGGACGATCATGTCGACGACGATGTTGGCCCGGGCAATCGTGTGGAAGAGCGAGTGAACGACGCCCGGCCGGTCGGGCACGCCGAGGATCGTGATCCGTGCCTCATCTCGTGCCAGTGCCGCGCCGGTCACGGCCACTCCCATCCGGCGGGCGTCGCTCTCGCCGACGATCCATGTCCCCGGCGCGTCGGAAAACGAGCTTCGGACATGGATCGGAACGCCGTACTTCTTGGCAAACTCGATCGATCGTGAATGCATGACGCCCGCGCCCAGGCTGGCCAGCTCGAGCATCTCGTCGTAGCTGATCCGGTCGATCTTTCCGGCCTCTGGGACGATCCTCGGGTCGGTCGTGTAGACGCCGTCCACGTCGGTGTAAATCTCGCAGGCACCAGCCCCGAGCACAGCCGCCAGCGCGACGGCCGTGGTGTCGGACCCGCCCCGGCCCAGGGTCGTGATATTGTAGTTCTCATCCACGCCCTGGAAGCCGGCGACGATCACGATCTTGCCCTCGGCCAGCGCCTGGGCCATCCGGTCGCTGGCGATGTTCTTGATCCGGGCCTTGGTGTGAAAACTATCGGTCACCAGGCCAATCTGCGCGCCGGTGAAGCTGATGGCGGGAACGCCCAGGCTCTCGATGGCCATCGCCAGAAGCGCCACGCTGACCTGCTCACCGGTGGAGAGGAGCATGTCCATCTCGCGCGCGGGGGGCCGGTCGGTGATCTCACGCGCCAGGGCGATCAGCTCGTCGGTGGTGTGGCCGCGTGCCGAGACCACCACGAGAACTTGTTTGCCCCGCTGATGAGCCTGGATCGCCCGCCGGGCTGCGGCGAGGATCTTGTTCGAATCGGCGACACTGGTCCCACCAAACTTCTGTACAAGCAGTGGCAACGTCGTCAGCTCCCGGTCGTCAAGAAACAATAAAGGCCGGACTGTGCGGCCACTTTCGCCGATCATTCTAACTTGGCAAAGGTCGGCTGGCGAGGTTACGCATGATCGTCAGACGAAGCGCGAAGGCGGCTTGCGCACTTGTTTACGACGCGGACGAAGTTGCGCGAGATCCCGGAACGAGGTCCAAGGCAAACCGATGACCGGCTACCCCATCGAGTTGAAGTTGAGCGGAAAAGCGGCCGTGGTGATCGGCCTGGGCACCGTTGGCCGGCGCAGGGCAGCCAGTTTGCTAGAAGCCGGCGCCCGTGTGATCGGCATCGACCCGGCCGCGGGCGGGTTGGATTCCGAGTCGCTTGCCGGCATCGAGATCATCGCGGAGGCTTATCGCGCGGAGCATCTACGCGGGGCGAGCCTGGCAATCGCGGCTGCTTGGCCGGAAGTGAATCGTCAAGTGGTCGCCGATGCCCGGGCTGCGGGCGTCTGGGTCAACTCCGCGAGTAACCCCGAAGCCAGCGATTTCTCTTTGCCGGCAGTCTGGAGATCAGGCTCGCTGATTTTGACGGTTTCGACCTCGGGAGCCAGCCCGGCCCTGGCGGCCACCCTGCGCGATCGCGCAGCCGAAGCCCTCGGCCCCTCGGCCGACGGCCTGGCTACCCTTCTTGCCGAACTCCGCCCGCTCGTGCTGACCCGTGTCACCGACCCCGAAACCCGCCGCGCGATCCTCGAAGACTGGGCCGACCCGCGCTGGCTTGAGCTCTGGACCGAGCGGGGCCCAGACACCGTACGCCAGGCGATCTTGAAGCGGATCGAGGGATGACGTCGCACTTTACCGCGTGTGCCTCCGCTGCATGAGGAGGCAAAGACAAGATGCGAAACTCAATGCCTGTCCGGACTTCCGGCTGGCTGGCTGATTACCTTCCACCCGAACGTCAAGAGCGGAAGCGCCTCCTGCGCGAAATCCGCGACGTCCTTCACGAGCCGGGCCCGGCTGAGCGCAGCTTCGGAGAGATCACGCTGGACGTAAAGCGATCGCAGCTTGAGGATCTCCGCGATCGGTCCTGCGGGAACGTCTTCGAAGCCGCGGGGTAGTCGTTTGAGCGTATCGTCACGGTTGAGCGTCAAGCGAGCTTTCTGGAGCGATTTCTCAACGTCCTGGAAGCGATCGGGTTCCGAGGCGATCGCCCGGCGTAACGCCGAAAGCTGCTCTGGTCCCGGGCAGTAAAAGCCCGAGGCTGTGAACGACCCCTCCGGCGAGACGTGGATATAAAGCAACCCCGGCGACTTTTTGAAACCGTCCTGCGTCAACATCGCGCCCGCGTGTGTTTTGTAGGGGCTTTTGTCGCTGGAGAAACGAACGTCGCGGTGGATGCGAAACATCGACTGCTTCGGATCGCCCGTGAGTGGAAGGCCCCGACGCGCCAGCTCCTCCGCGAGCTCAGTCACAAGCGCCGCCATCGGCCGCTGAACTTCGTTTTCGTAGACGTCCTGATGTTGCTGGAACCACTCCCGGTTCTGGTTCATGGCCAGATCGTGAAAGAACTGCAGCGCCTTGGGCCCGAACCCGGTGAAGGATTGCGGTTCGGGAAGACCGGCTTTGAGTTTCTTTCGCGTCCGAGTCATCGATTCTCGTCCTCAGTCGAGTGATAACGCGTGTGGGTCGGGGTCGCGCGCGAGATTCAGCTCCTCGAGCGACTCGCCAGCGGCAAGATCGTCGTTGGAC
>JBKQMU010000269.1:0-32319 GCA_052146555.1 Isosphaeraceae bacterium | reverse complement strand
GATCCCGATGCCGACCGGCTGGCGATCGTCGACGAGTCCGGCCGCTACATCGGCGAGGAGCTGACTTTGGCCCTGGCGGCCTTGCGGCGGTTCAGCCAGACGCAGGGGCCGGTGGTACTCAACCTGTCAACCTCCTCGGTCACCGAAGTGCTGGCACGACGCGCTGGCTGCCCGGTTCTGCGAACCCCGGTCGGCGAAATCAATGTCGTTGAAGCCATGCTGGCCAATAACGCGATCCTCGGAGGTGAAGGCAATGGCGGTGTGATCGACCCCAGGGTTGGCTTCGTCCGGGACAGCTTCGTGGGCATGGCCGTCGTGCTCGATCTCTTGGCCAGCGACGATCGCCCCCTCTCGGCCTGGGTCGATTCTCTGCCGCGACTGACGATGGTCAAAGACCAGTATCCTCTGGGTTCGTCAGTTCCCACCGCGGAAGTGCTGTCAGCGCTTTGGGATCGGATTAGCCGCCAATGTCAGGGCGCCCACGCGGACCGGCGGGATGGACTACGCCTCGACTGGGGCGACCGCTGGGTGCATGTCCGCTCGAGCAATACCGAGCCGATTGTCCGCGTGATCGCAGAGGCGTCGGATGGGACACTGGCGCGAAAGCTGGCGGATGAGGCGGGCGGATGGATGCAGGGCTTCCGAGACCGCGAGCGATGAGCGCAAGCCCCTGGCCGACGTTCGAGCAGCCACCCTCGGCGGCCTTCGTCGACGTGGACGGTACACTCTTAGCTGAGACGACCACGTTCCTCTTTGCCCGGATCCTTTACCGCAAGGGCTTGATCCGCCGCTCGTTCCTGCTGCGTGCCCTTTATCACGGGCTCCAGCACAAACTGGGCCGCCTCGATTACGGCCGGCTCATCGCCTATGGAATGGCGAACATTTCGCGGGTTCCTCTCGTCGAGCTCGAGCGCATCGCCTACGAGAATTTCGTCGAGCACGTCAAGCCGCGGCTCTACGAGGGCGTGGTCGAGCACTTCAATGCGCTGCGGCGACGGGGAACGCCCATTGTCCTGGTTTCATCCTCGCCAGGGCTGGTGATCGAACCTCTGAGTATCTATTTGGGATGCTCCGCAACGCTGACCACCCCGGTGGTCATCGAGCGAAACCGGTTGATCGGCATCGGCTCGGGCCCCGCTTGCTATGGCGAAGGCAAGCTCTACTGGGCCGAACGGTGGGCTGGAGAATATGGGATAGCCCTATCTGAAGCCGCCGGATACGCTGATAACTGGAGCGATCGCGCCTTGCTGGAACGTGTCGGCCAAACGGTCGTGGTTCATCCCCGAGGCCGATTACTTCGCCTGGCTCGTGCCCGAGGATGGACGATTGTCCGGCCCAAGCAGCCCCATAAGCTTGCCGGCAGCCGCCTTTGGCAGTCTCATACAAAGCCCTGAGGAACGTGCCTTGCCCTCAAGGGCGTGCCCTAAAGGGTCTACCCTGAATGAGTTCGGAGAAAAACATGGCTAGTGCGCTAAACTCCCGTTGATTTTTAGCGAAATTTCGATAGACAATTCTCTGAATATTCGGAAGTGACACGACGAGATCTCGAGCATGAAGCCAAAGCAACCTGAGACGTTGACGGGAGTTCCCACAGCACCCGAGGAACCGGGCAAGCCCACGCAGCCCGAGAGCACCCCGGAGGCACCGGCGCGGTCCCGCCGGGCCGGGCCGGCCGCGATGGCATTGGTCATCGGCCTCGCGGCGCTCACCGCTTCGGCATCCGAGTCCGACCTGGTTCGCGACATCCAGCGATACTGCACGGTCTGCTGGCGTAACGCCCGCCTGGACCCGACCTTATGGGATGACTGCACGCAAGAGGTGTGCTGCCGGCTACTCACCAAGGCGAGAGCCGGCGAGCTTGATCTCACCCTAGTGCTGGCCGATGATACGCCCGAGCGCCGTGAGCTGGTCCGGGCCATCGACATGGTTCGCAAACGGGTCCAAAGGGCCAAGCGTTCCCAGCCGATTGATGCGCTGCCCATCGTCGGCATGGACTACGAACATCAGAATCGCCAGCGCCTGGAGCTGGGGGAAATCCTCGAAGCCGCCCGCCAGGCGGTTCTCTCTCCCCGCCAGGATCGAATCCTCGAGCTCTGGATGCGCGGCTGGTCGGTCCCCGAGATCGGCACGGAACTGAAGATGGCTGTCAACCGAGTCAGCGACGAGAAGTACAAAGCACTACGCAAGCTGGAGCATCACCTCCGCAATCGTTGCGAGGAACTTGGCATTCACGCTTCGCACGTAGCCGTGCTAGGCCAGCGCGAAACCGCCTGATTTTCTTGGTAGGATTCGCTACGGATCTTGCGCACCTCCACTGCCCCCTCCTCGACAAGGACGGGGAAGTGTTTGGTTTTGGTCAGACTGAGCCGGTCGCCCAGCTGCTCGTCCAGCGCCGCTCACGTTGCAGCTTTGATCGCTGTCAGCACCGCGTCGCTGTGCCCATCGACCTTGACCTTCGGAAACACCTGGCGGACAATGCCCTTGGAATCAATGACAAACGAGGTCCGCTCGACCCCCATGGACTTCTTGCCATACATGTTCCTCTCTTTCCAGACGCCATAGGCTTCGCAAACTTTGCGTTCCGTATCGGCCAGGAGTGTGAAGGGAAGCTCATGCTTCTCGATGAACTTGGCATGTGATTCAACGCCGTCGGGACTGACGCCCACGATCTTGGCGCCAAGTTTTTCGTACTCCGCAAACGCGTCGCGGAAGGCACAAGCTTCCTTGGTGCAGCCGGGCGTCTCGTCCTTGGGGTAGAAATAGAGGACGATCGGCGAACCCTTCAGCTTGGAAAGCGTGACTTTCTTGCCAAGCTGGTCCTGGAGCGTGAAATCCGGTGCGGGCTTGCCAACTTCGACCATGACAGATCTCCTGGAAGGTTGTGCCCCGTGGGGCCTTATGGCTAGTGAACGGACTTCGCACAGCGCCACGGCGACCATTCTTCGTGATGCTCGGTCCCTGGCGGATGCAAGGAAACGCGGAATTGTTCTAGCTCCGGCGGTCAGTGGCGGAAAGCCGAGATCGCTCTTTCGGCCGAAAAAACGCGAGGCTCGCTTATGGGACGATCGGAAACGTTCGATCATACGGCCGATCTCGGCTTGCGCGTTTTTGCAGCCAATCTCCCGGACCTGTTCCAGACCGCCGCGGAAGCCCTGCTCGATGTCATCGTCGCCAACCGCGACCAGGTCGAGCCCCAAAAGGCCGAGCACGTCACACTTGCGGCCGACTCGACCGAGAGCCTGCTGGTTGACTGGCTCAACGAGCTGATCTTCCGCTGCGAGACCCGCCACTCTCTTTATCGCCGATTTTCCGTCGAGATCGCGCAGGATTGTCTGGGCCTGGAGGCTCAAATTTTTGGTGAACCGGTCGACAGCACCCGTCATGTACTGGACCACGAGGTCAAGTCCGTCACGCGTCACGCGGTGACGCTGGTGCGTGATGGTGCTGGCTGGAAGGCCGAGCTCATCCTGGATATCTGACGTCCGCCCGGGGCTCTCACGCTCGCTGCAGAGGATGCACGGGCAAATCATACCGACTCAAGAAGTCGTCGGCCTCGGCACGAGTGAAGACACCGGCGGTCGCGCCGATGGCCCGGATGCAGCTTGCCCCGACGGCGCTGGCCAGCTTCAGGCAATCGAGCTCGCTTCGTCCTTCAAGCATGCCCACGAGGTAGCCAGCATTGAAGGCATCGCCGCCGCCGGTGCCGTCGATGAACGGGACGGAAAAGGCTGGCATCGCGACCCGGTGCTGGTCTGAGACCGACACAAGGCCGCGCTCACCGCGCGTGATCACAACACGGCCGGCTCCCATCTCATGGAACGCAAACGCCTGGCGGACCGGGTCATCCTCGCCCAGGATGAGAGCGGCCTCGTCAGTGTTAGGCACAAAAACATCGGTGTGCGGCAACACGGCGCGGAGTGGCTCGAGGTAATTCCCGGGCCCGGGCGTGGCGACATCGACCAAAGTGATCGTCCCAAGCTGGCGAGCCCGCGCCAGGCGCTCGGCCAGCCCGGCGGCGTCCAGTCCGGGCATGAGCAAGAAGTAGCCGATGTGCAGAACGCCGGGCGGAGGGTCGAGGATCGCGTCGAGATCGGCCGGGTTGAACGCCCGGTTCGCACCCAGGCAGTGAATGAACCGACGGTCTTCACCGCGGACATTGACAATCAAGGTCTGACTGGTTTCGTGGTTTATGTCGACGTGTAGGGCCATGGTGTCGACGCCATGTGCCACCAGCGTTAAGGCGGCGAACCGGCCGAAGATGTCGTCCCCTACGCGGGCGCAGAGTCGAACCGGAACGCCCAGCCTCGCCAAATCGACCGCTGTGTTAGCCGCTCCCCCGCCGGTGCTCAGAACCAGGTGTTCGACGGACACCAACTCACCGGAGCGGGGCAGACGGTCGAGTGGCGGCGTAACGTGGTCGATGACGACCATGCCAGCGCAGACGACCGCCGGGAACGTCCCTGCAATGGGCGGGTTCTCGGTCGGGCCGCGCGTGGCAGGCATGTGCAAAACCCTGCCTGGTTATCATCCACCTGGTGCGTCTGAGATCATGAGCGAACGGTCCCCGCGGGCGGGGACTTCCGTTCCGCAACGGCACGCCGGTCAAGTCGGTTTGTCGATGGCCCCAGCGCCGATTTTCGGATCGTGCGCCCGGGAGACGGAGGGCTGGCCGTTGTCGCGGACCCGGATGCCGATCAGCTCGGTGATCTCGCCTTCGGTCAAGACCTCGCGTTCGATCAAGGCCTCGGTCAGGCGTTCCAGCTCATCGCGGTGTTCGTCGAGCAGGCGATAGGCGTGCTCGTCGGCCTCACGGAGGATACGGGCGACTTCCTCATCAATGATCTGCTGCATGTGCTCGGAGTGGTCGCGCGGTTCGGCCATTTCACGACCTAAGAACGGGTGCTCCGACATGCTCTTGAACGAGACCGGGCCGACGCGTTCGCTCATTCCCCACTGCGTCACCATCTTGCGAACGAGCCGGGTGGCCTGTTCCAGGTCCATGGCGGCACCGGTGCTGAGGTCGTCATAAACCAGGCGCTCGGCCGCTCGGCCGCCCATGAGTGTCAGAAGCTTCGCCTTGATCTGGCTTTCGTTGTGGCTGACGCGATCTTCCTCGGGCATGAACTGGGTGACGCCCAAAGTCCGGCCGCGAGGGATGATCGTCACCTTATGGACCGGGTCAGACCGAGGTGTCAACCAGCCCACAAGTGCATGGCCAACCTCGTGATAGGCCGTGGCCCGCTTGTCCTTGTCGGTGATGACCTCTTCCCGTTTGGCGCCCAGGATGACCTTGTCCAGCGCGGCGTCCAGGTCGGCCGCATCGACGGCTTGCTTATCCTCGCGTGTGGCCAGAAGCGCAGCTTCATTGACGAGATTGGCCAAATCGGCGCCGCTCATGCCGACGGTGCTGCGGGCGATCCTGTCCAGGTCGATGTCGGGGGCCAGGGGAACGTTGCGGGAGTGAACCTTGAGGATCTCGAGCCGGCCCTTCTTGGTCGGCAGATCGACGGTGACATGCCTGTCGAATCGGCCGGGCCGCAGGAGAGCCGGGTCGAGCACGTCGGGGCGATTGGTCGCGGCCAGAACGATCACGCTCTCGGTGGGGGAAAAGCCATCCATCTCGGTGAGAATCTGGTTGAGCGTTTGCTCACGCTCGTCGTGGCCGCCGCCGAGCCCGGCGCCGCGGATCCGGCCCACGGCGTCGATCTCGTCGATGAACAGGATGCAGGGACTGTTCTCCTTGGCCGTCTTGAACATATCGCGGACGCGGCTGGCGCCAACGCCCACGAACATCTGGATGAATTCCGAGCCCGAGATCGAGTAGAAAGGCACGCCCGCCTCGCCGGCAACAGCCCGGCCCAGAAGGGTCTTGCCCGTGCCGGGGGGTCCGACCAAAAGCACACCCTTGGGGATGCGACCGCCTAGCCGCTGAAATTTCTCCGGGTTCTTGAGGAACTCGACGATCTCCTGCAATTCTCCCTTGGCGTTCTCGAGCCCGGCGACTTCCTCGAACGTGGTGCGCTGCTTCGACTTGTCATGACGCTTCGCGGGACTCTTGACGAAGCTGCCGAGGATACCGCCGTCAAACTGGTCGCGGGCCCGGCGCATCATGAGATAGATGAAGCCGAGGATCAGGAACGTCGGCAAAAGCAACATCAGCCAGACCAGGCCATTGGTCGCATTGATCGGGTTGGTCTCGATCCGGACCGGGTCAGTGGGGTTCTTGTTGCTCTCGCGCAGCTTGCGGATCACCGGCTCGACCGACTGGTCGGCCGGAAAATAGGTGATGAAGCGATGGACCATCACGCTGCTGGGCGATGTGCTGCTCTGGAAGGGTTTTTCCTGGCGCAGCTCGCCGCGGATCTCATTGGCCTGGATCGAAACCTTCTTGATGTTGTCCTGATCGACCTGGTCGAGGAACCAAGGGCTGTAGTCGACCGTGGTCTCGGGCTTGGGAATGAACTGCCAGAAGATGATCGCAAAACCACCGATCAAGAGCAGCCAGAGCCAGGGAGGGGTCGGCGACCCCGCCGAACCGTTAGACTTGCGTCCACTGACTAGAGGCCGGCGCGGTGGATCTTGTTGCGGCGGTCGATTCTCCATACGATCTCACTCGATTCGCAAGCGGCAAGAAGAAACGTCAGAATCAAGGGGGGTTGGAGGCGCGGTCCGTCCTGCTTCCCGACGACGGTGACCGCTCTTGAATTGTAGCTAAGATCCGCCGAAAGTTCAGGGGGTAACTTGTGAACCAGGCATGCCGGCAGCCCAGACGACCTTTCCACGCGTCCCAGGTATGCCGGAATGGCACCTTCTGGCTTCTTCGAGGACGTGCTTTTGAGACCCGGACCGATCGCGCTGGAAATCATTCTGAAGCGCTGCGGCATCACGCTCGATCCGGCCCAGCTTGCCTTGCTCTGGTCCTATCATCAGTTGCTCCGAGCAGCCAACGCCCGACTTAACCTCACGCGTATCCATAACTTCGAGAACATGGTCCTGAAGCACTACGTCGATAGCCTGCTGGTGCTCAGGTTCCTCGATCTTCCCTCGCCGCTTGTCGATATGGGCTCCGGGCCGGGCCTGCCGGGAATTCCACTCAAGATCGCCAGTCCCCAAACTCGCATGATCCTCGCCGAGCCTCGCGGTGCCCGTGCTCAGTTTCTGGGCGAGACATGCGCTCATCTGGGGCTGGAAGGTATCGAGGTTTACGCGCACAAGCTGGGTCCAGATTACCCCGGGCAAGTCTCGGGTGTCATCAGCCGCGCGGTCGGGTCAGTTTCCGAGACGCTGCGGAAAGTCGCGGCGTGCCTTGCTCAAGATGGTCGCATGATCTTCATGAAAGGGCCGGACTGCGAAGAGGAAATTGCCGAGGCCGCTCAAAGCGAAGACGCTCTGTTCGAGCTGGAGGCCGACCACGCCTACGAGGTCCCCGGCACGCCGCACCGGCGCCGGCTCTTGGTTTATCGCCGGCTGGCGACGGAAGCGCCGGCCCAACCGCCGGCGCGCCTTGGGCGGCCTGACGCCAGCCCGCAGTTCGTGGGGGTTCTGCGCGAGCTCTCGAGTGAATCGAACCCGCGATTCCGCCTCTTCCGCGACCTGCTTGGCGGCCGTGGAATTCGCAAGCACGCGCTGGCCCTGCTGGCCGGGCCGCGGATCACCGCCGAAGTTCTGGCTCGATTTCTGCATCACGTGCAAGGCTGGCTTACCGACCCCGACGGCCCACCTCCACCGGATGCATCCATCGAATGGCTTCGCCTGAGCCGGCCGCTCTTTGGAGAGCTGGATGTGGCCGGCACGAATGCGCCACTGCTCTTGGTGCGCGTTCCGCCCCTGGAGGAGTGGTCCGACGACGCGCCTTGGCCGCAGGGCTGCACCTTATTCATCCCGTTTCAGGACCCGGAGAACGTGGGCGCGGTGATCCGCTCGGCCGCGGCCTTCAGTGCCGCGCGCGTGGTCTTGCTCCAGGGAGCCGCGCATCCGTTTCATCCTCGAAGCTGCCGCGCGGCCGGCACGGCGCTCTTTCAGGTGCCCCTCCTGGAAGGGCCGCCGATTGCCCGTCTGCAGTCGCGCCATGTGCCTCTCATCGCCCTGGATACCTCCGGCATTGTGCTCGAGGCCGAACCCTTTCCGGAGCGTTTCGGTCTGGTCGTGGGCGTCGAGGGACCGGGCCTTCCCGACCACCTGCGCCAGGGCCCCCGACGTCGCATCGCGATCGCCTCGGGCGTCGAGTCGCTCAACGCCGCCACGGCCGCGGCCATCGCGCTTTACGCCTGGTCGAAGCAGCAAGCGGGAACTTCGGGGCTTTGAGACAACGGGACGTCGCAATGGTGTTCGGCACACCTCAAGGGTGTCTGAGCTCTTTGGGAGAATTGGGGATGGTGTCCCGGGACTTGTGTACTCACGTTCCCCACCCCGGAGTAAACGCTGTATAGGCCGGGGCTTTCCGGTGAAAGAACTTTGGTCGCAATGCTGCCAGTGTCTCGGCCGCCTTTTGCCGCCCGTTATGGATCATCTCCCCGAGGTAGCAGATGCTATCAAGCTTCCAGCTATTATCCGGAAGCTCGAAGTCAATTCGCATAAGGTTTTCTCCAGCCAGAAAGTACCTGGCCTGGAAGAGGGCACCTTGTGCCTGGCTCATCATCGTCAGTCTCATGAGTTTCGCTTCCGTCATCCACCAGGCTATCCCCGCCCCGTCTGTCGGTGGCTTCATAAACTGCTTGCATCGGCCTGTGCCGATAGATAAAACCGATGTCGTCTCGAGGGAAAAGCGTGGATCCACTGGACGTCGGCAATTACGGTCTATGGCAATCGACTCAGCAATTGCGGCCATCACCGGATTGTTCGCCCACAGGCCTCCGTCTACGTACATGCTGCCAGGCTGGATTGTGGCGTGTGGGAAGAAGGTCGGCGCTGCGGTTGTGGCCATCACGATGTCGACAATTGGCAGGTGGAGGTCGATATGAAGCCCTGGAAGATGCGGAGTCTTAAAGACCTTGGTCTGACCATTCGTCAAATCGACCGATGGGATGACAAGTCTCGTTTGTGATTCACCCAGGGACTTCTCGCCAAATACCGCTGTGAGCGCCGCTTTCAACTGGTCGCCCGTGTACTTTGATTGCAGTATCTGGTCCAAATCCAGACCACATCGACTAAGTACGTGGCGATCGAACCACGGGCCCAGGGTCTCTTTTAGGGTTCGCCTCCAGCCAGTCGGCACTGTGACCTTTCGTCGCCGGAAGATCAGGGGCCCTTGCTCACGATAGAATCTCTCAATCTTTGATGCGGGCTCTCGAAACGCTAGCGCCGCCGCGATGATACCGCCCGTTGAGGTGCCGGCAATCAGATCAAAGTGCTCTCCCAAAGGACGCCCAATCTGCTCCTCGAGGCCAGCCAGAAATCCTGCAACGAGGGCGCCTAAGATCCCTCCACCATCAATGCTCAAGATCTGAAAGGGGTCCCGCGTCTCATGGATGGAGGGGTTCAATGCGTTTTCGATCATTCCTAATCGTCTCCTTCTCGACCGGTTCGAGCCCACCCCCAAGCCATTCGCCTGTGGCGTGCCACAGTTCATAATAGTAGAGCCATAGCGATATCCACGGGATCACAGCATGACCAAGGGACATCTCACCAGACCACTCGTTTGACTGCGGCAAGTAGAGGCAAAGAGTTTCCTGTCCATACATGTGGGGAATCCTCTCACCCCCTTCGCGGCGTACCAGTTCCGGCGAGAGCACCCGAATTTCAGGACGCTCGCCTACCTTGTAACGGACTTCGACTCGATAAGAGGCGCTTAGAGCAGATGGCTTAACATCGCCCACGCTTATGAGCCATGCCCCATCCACGCGGGTCCTGAAGCTCGCGAAGCTAAGTCTCATCCGCCCCGCCTGTTCACGGACGCTTAATATGCCCTTACGAGGATATTTCATCGCCATAAAACGTTTGTTTACGCACCTTGATGAGGGTTGATGCCGCAGCGGTCGATGTGCCCTCGGTGATGATCCCCCCAGACTTTCGCTCTACGAAAACTTTGCCGTCACGCCGAGCGCGGTTGATCCGCTCGGAAGCAGCTTTTACAGCCTCAGTGACAGGTTCCCCAAAGAGGCTACGCAGCTTAGCTGTGATGTTACCGTGGCCGCTTTCCGGCGATTGAGCCGCGAAACCAATATCCCGCCAGGCATCACGCAGCTCTCCGGCAGCCTGCACGAAGGCGTCATAAGCGTGGGAGTCCGCCAACCACTTTTCCGAGATTACCTCTTCAGGATTGGCCGGATTTCGCAGCTCGCGTTGTCCGGACTCTGCAAATGCAGACAACCCTTCCACGATCCTCGTCATCGCCACGCTGCAAAGCTGCTCCCCCGTGTACTCCTGAGCTGCTAAAGTGGTCAAAATGATCGACGAGGGCGCCAGGTCTGGCTGCTCCTGAAACCGCACGTCTCGCCAGCGTTTTACAAGCTGCACGCCTTTGGTCAGCGCAGCCTTTTCAGTCGCTGGTACTGGATACGGCAACGGCTCAATCTGGGCACGAGCGGTCTTCTCCAGAAGAATAATCTGACGCTCAAACCAGTCAGCATAGCCTTTAGGATTCGTGGTTTTCCACGAAATCAACCGCGGTTTGGGCCTATCTGGGATCCGGAGATATGTACCGCCCTTGGCACTGTCCGGCACTGCAGGAACAATGTCGAGGTGAAACTTGCTGTCGCGGGCGTAGTTCAGGCGGATGCAGCGCCGAAGTCGCTCCATGATGGGACGGTAGGTGCCGTTCTCGTACATCCGGTCCCAGATCAGGTCGTAGACGACCTGGGGGCCGGTCTCCCCCGATAGGTTGAGCAAACAGACAACATCGAGGTCGAACTCACTTCTCGTGATCGGCCGGACGGTCGTACCCAAGCGTAAGGAACCTTGCGGGAACAGATCCGGGTCAAATCGAGCAACCTCGCTCCCATCAGCAGCGAGCCAATCGGTTACCGCTCTATAAGAGGTCCTCGCCTGTTCATCTTGCGTGGTGGTCAGTTGCAGGCCCTGAGCGAGCTCCTCGAGGATTGCAGATAGCTCGTGGTCAGCAGGAAGGTAATCTCCGATCATTGGCAATGATTCTCCTAGGTTACCGCCGAAGTTCAGGAGCTACCAAGCCCCTTCACCATTCTTAAGCTCTTAAGCTCAAGGACACGCCTGTTCATACCATGGCAGTTCGGTCGAAAAACTATTGAGACCTCCGGCACCAAAGAGGTCGCAAACATTGTGCACATCGAGTATCCGTGCGATCACTGTTAGCATTATATGCCGCGTACGCCGGTTTGCGAACACGAAAACCAAAAAAATTTACCCCCCTCTTAAATCAGAAGGCCAGGACGCTTATACCTCCCCAAGATATCTAGGGTTTCAAGCCGAATCGATGCGGCCTGTCGAGAAACCAGGAAGAGTTTAGACAAACTGGTCACTAGCGCGAAAACCTCTGGGTCGTCGGGCTGTACTGGCGGGGAAGAGAATGGCTTACTCCCGATCTCATGCTCACAAACCTGAATAAAAAGTCGCCGCGGCATGAGCAGGGCCGCCATACCCTTGTTGGCCTGAACTTCGCGCCAGTCGCCTCCTCGGCCGGAGAAAGTGACGTCTCTCTTCAAGCTTTGAAATACCTGCGTAGCCCCGCCCCTGGGCTCGTCGTCACCGAATAGGGAAAGTTGATTTCGATCTCTTTCAAACAGTCTCCGATGAAGGAGGACGTGAGACGCCTCATGAGCAAGTGTCGCACGCCACCTTCCCAACACCCCGAGGGGTGTCTCATCCTCATCGAGGGCGGAGCCAGTCAGATCTTGATTGATCCTAATCCGCGGCCGATCGCCCGCGACAAACTCAGTCACTCCCAAGACCTCCGCATCTAGGTCGGCGTACTGCTCGAAACGAACACCGAGGTGTTTGTCGATGAACATCTCAATGTCCACCGAAGGCGATGCGGGTGAGGGTAGGAGACATGCAGACTCAAGGGCTGTGCACGCGATCTCCTCGATCTCAGCATCGTCATACCAGAGGCACTCTCGGCCTTCTTTATTACGGTATCTCCTCATTTGTGCTTCCGCTTATCCTTGCCGAGCTTGTCCACCTCTTCGACTAGCTTCTGGATGTCCGCTTCTCTCAATCCCTCCTCGCTTATGCGCCTGAAGAGGACGCCGACCGAGGGAGTTCGCTTCAGGTAACGCTCCGCATTCTCGCCGAACCGCCCGGCTGCAGCGAGTAGATGATCGACATTCAGGTCCAACACCGAGGCGATCTTGCGAAGCACATCTTCTGACGGTACGCGCCGGTCGTTTTCAATGTCGCTCAGGTAGGAAGGCGTAATGCCCAAGGTCTTTGCCAGTTCGCGCAGACCCAGAGGCTTGGCTAGACGAGTCTCGCGGATAATGTCTCCTAAGCTGCGCTCCTGCATTGCCGCCAACTTTTTACCTGGATCTGGTCGCTAGCAAAGTTCGCCGTCATGCGAACGGCCTTCTTGTAAAGTAGTTCATTGGCCCGAGGACGGCAATGATATTCCGCACGAAGAATTGCTGACGGCCCATTTCAGACCTAAGCGGGAACTAATCCGCACGACCCTTACCTGTCGGGGCCGCGCCTTCCCGAGCACCTGCGCCAGGGCCCCCGAGTCGCATCCCGATCGCCTCGGGCGTCGAGTCGCGTGGCGCGCCGCCACGGCCGCGGTCATCGTGCTGCACGCCTGGTCCAGGCAGCAAGAGGGAACTTCGGAGGTTTGAGAAAAAGGGACGTCGCGATCACGCTCGGCACACCTCAGGTGTGTCTGAGCTCTTTGGGAAAATTGTGTATGGTGGCCCGGAATTCGCTGCCTGCGATCCCCTTGCGTGAGCCAGGGCAAGTCGAGGTACCATGAATAGGCTTGCACCGGGGCACGACGAAAAAGACCAAGCGTCACCGTGCCACCGGCACTTAAGCGTGGACGTCAATGTCCTTTTTCAAGGTAAGACCATGGCCAGCGCAACACAGCCCGAAACCGAGCTTCCTTCTGGCCAGGAGTGGAAAGACGTGCTCGAGCAAATCCTTCCGCCCCAAGGGGAATGGAGCGAGGAAGAGTACCTCGTTTTGACAGACCATCGAAGTCGGCTGGTCGAGTTCACCGATGGGTTTTTGGAAGTCCTCCCTACGCCCACGGACAAGCATCGGAACGTGCTTCAGTTCTTGTTTCTTGCACTTTTCCGCTTCGTTCAGCCTCGCGGAGGCAAGGTTCATTTCGCCCCGTTACGGCTGAGAATCCGGCCGGGCAAGTTCCGTGAGCCCGATCTTCTTCTTCTGCTCTCGGCAGCCGATCCGCGGCGGCAAAACTTCTTTTGGCTGGGCGCTGATCTCGCCCTGGAAGTTGTCAGTGAAGAGAAGCCGGAGCGGGACCTGGTCGACAAGCGAAGCGACTACGCCGAGGGCCATGTCCCGGAATACTGGATCGTCAACCTGCAAACGGAAACGATCACCGTCCTGCAGCTACGCGGGGACGCTTACAAGGAAGCTGGCGCCTACCGGCGCGGGGAATCAGCGGCATCGGTGCTGTTGCCGGACTTCTCCGTCCCGGTCGCGGCGGTCTTCGACGCGGATTGACGCCGAGAGCCTGCGTGTGCGGCCGCTCCAGGCACGAAGGTTTCCGAGATTGTCAGCGCACGGCGAGGCTTCGCGGTCAGTCCGCGAGGGCAAGTGCACATCGGTAGTGTCTGAGGTCTCTGGATGAATTGGTCACGCCGTCCCCGGAATTCCGGGAGTCCTGTCCCCGGAATTCCGGAATTTCGGGCGACCCGCCCTCCCAATAACCAGTCGCGGGCTCCTGCAAATCTCGATGTTGTCCGTTGCCTGACCGATATCAGCAGGCGGCTGATCTTCTTTTCCAGAGTCGCCAACCGCCCACGCACGCCATCGCGATCGCGGTGAGGACAATCGAGGCCGGCTCGGGCACGGACCCAAGAGCTCCGGGTTGGAACAAGTCCGAGAAGTCGTTGACGCCCGGCGTGCCCGCATCTCCAAGAAAGCCATTTGGTCCATAAACCCCGAACAGCTCTTGCATGCTCTTCAAGTCCGACGAGTGGGTATAGTCCATGGTGCTGTCGAAGGCGTTGCCTTTGGCCAGCGGCGAGAGGGCAATAAGCGTCGAAGTACGCGAGGGGTCATTGCCGACCTCGCCCTCGGTCTCGTCGTTCCAGATGACGATCAAACCGTTGTTCTTGTAGGCCTGTGAGGCCATGATTTGCGGGACGACGAGGGAAAGGAAATTGTCGCCCTGTGCGATGGAAGCGGCGTCGCCTGTGTAGTGAACCCCATGGTAAGTGAAACCGCCGGCAAGCGTACTGTGCATATCATTGTACTGGTTGGGCGTGATCCAGTTGTAGCGATCCACGGTATTGTTCGCCAGGTCGGTCTGAAGCTGCTGCAGCGGCGCGTAATACTTGGCCTCGGGATTCGAGGGGGTCGGATTGTTACCGCCGTTGGTGGCCGTGAAGAAGAGCTGCCCATCATGTTTCGCCGCGAAATTGTACTGATTGCTGCCGTTGTAGGGGTTGGTGTAGGCGGACGACGTACCGCTGAATGAGGTGAGCGGAACCGTCCACTGGCTCTGAGGCAAGACGTTATTGGTGAGATTGCCTTGGGAGTTCTTGGCCAAATCGATATCTTCCTGATACGACTTCCAAGGGATCCCGGCTTTCTGGAGCAAGCCCGAGAGGTTGGGCGCGTTGACGATGTTGTTCGGGAAGGGATCAGCATCGTTCAAAGGTCCGGCGAGGCCAGCCTCGTGCCACACATAGTTGGGCTCGGATGGGTGATTGCCCGGGATGTTGGTGTAGGCGCTCGCGTAGGAAGACTGGGCGGCGTTTGGATTCCCGGGCGTGATCAAGCTGTTGAGAAATGGAGCCGCGGGATTGCCCAAGAGCTGCTGGGGCGAGGTCTGCGAGCTCGGCTGCGTAAAGTTGTGGTTCTCCAAGGCGATATAGAACACGTCACCGATCTGGCCTGCGCGAGCCGGCACAGTCAGCACGAATCCCATCATCAAGGCACCCGCGAGTTGAACCATCCCTCTCATGGAAGCCCCTCCAAAGGATGAGTCGACGAAACGTGCCCTCCGGGCTGGCGACGCTTCGTGAAGGTTCCTTCACACCTGCGCGTAAGCCCGGCCGCAGTAGCTTCGAAGGCGGGACTCTACCGAGGAGATGCGAACGAACTAGGTAGGCCGAGTGAAGGTCACAATAAATAGGTATGATTCATTCCGTTGCTTGTCCATGCTTTTGTGTTTGATTACGAGCCAGCATTACATTGCCCGTCCTTATTTTCCTTGTTTGTTCTTGGATGTCCTTGGAGAGACGTGGCCGATTTGCGCTGCCCCACGCACAGATTTTGCGGAGGAGGTCTAAAGAAATAAAGAAATGCAGTGAGCTTTGAGACCAGCAGTCTACCCAGTGTGCCGAGCGCCGTTCTCAAGGCGGTCTTCGTGGTCAGCGGTTGTGGGAGCAGACCCGAGTAGTTGATTCACATGAACAACCTTGGCCGGGGGAAAGCCGTTGAAGCAGGTGCTGCTCGCCGCCGCGTAGGCGCCGATGTTCTCGGCATATAGCAAGTCGCCGAGGTCCAGGTCGGGTAGCTGCTCGGCGAGGCTGATGGTGTCGAGGGCGTCGCACGTGGGGCCAAAGACCGAGCAAATCTGCGTGGGACCTTTCTTGAAGCTCTTGAGATGGTACTGACAGTGGTCAAAGATGATACCGCTGAAGGTGTGATAAACACCGTCATCGAGGTAGTAACAGAGCTTGCCCCCGCGGATCGCCTTGCCGATGATCTTGGCGACCGACGTCGCAGCGGAAGCGACTAGGAATCGCCCGGGCTCAGCGAGAATTTCGAGCGGTTCGGGGAAGAGTCGGTCGAGCTCGGCGTTGATCGACTTGGCCAAGCTCCTGAAAGCGGGAACAGTGTCGTCGTAATGTGCAGGAAAACCACCGCCGATGTCGAGCAGCTTGAGGTTGAACCCGCGCAGCTTGGCCTCGGCGAAGATGCTCGCGGCGAGGTGCAGCGCTTGCACGTAGTTCTGGGGGTTGGTGCACTGGCTGCCGACATGAAAGCTCAGGCCCTCGACCTCAAGGTTATTGTTGTGCGCGAAAGCGATCAGGTCGACCGCCTCTCCAGGCAGCGCGCCGAACTTGCTGGAAAGCTCGACCATTGAGCCGGTGTTGGGCACACGTAACCGCAACGCAAGACCCGAATGGGGAGCATAACGTGCAATTTTAATTACTTCTTCATGATTATCATAGGTGACCAGCGGCTTGTATTGGTCCAGCTGCTCCAGTGTCTCGATCGCCTTGATCGGGTTGGCGTAGATGATGTGGTCCCAGATGAAGTCTTGCCGCTCCTTGTCCGGAAGGTGCTCGATCTTTTGGTGGACGTTCAAAAACTCGGCCACGCTGGCGACATCGAAGCTGGCCCCCACATCGTAAAAGGTTTGAACGATGGCGGGGTCGCTGTTGGCCTTGACCGCGTAGTAGACCTGCACTCGCGGCAAGTATTTGCGGAACTGTGCATAGTTTTCACGCAGCACTTTATGGTCAACCACGACAAGCGGAGTGCCGTGAATTTTGACCATACGAAGCAGTGACTTCTGATCCATGTTTTTCCACTCGTATTAATATCACTATTGGTGAAGAACTGTGGGCCTGGTCGCAACCTGATCCCCAGCAGACCGGCTGCGATCGCCGTCAGCTCGCGATGCCTGGCGCTTGAGCCCCGTTTCCCGTTTTAATCTCCTTCCGTGATCAGAAAGTTCGTGAACTGCCACGGATCGGATGAGTCGAGCCGGGGCTGGTTGAAGCCGCGGAAGAAATTGGAGTAGTGCTTCAGTGGGGTCCAGTCGGAGGGTACGGAGAGAAAAGAGCCCAGGTAGGGCTTGCTAATCTCCAGTACTTTCTCGTGTGGCAGGTCGTCGGGCACGCACATCCCCCGGCGCGGGTTATCGAGCATCCACATGCAGGCGGCGACGACCGAGATTGCCACTTGCATCGTGGTGGCGTTCTGATGCGGCACCAGCGAGCGCGACTCCTCAATGCTGAGGTCTGAACCGCACCACCAGGACTGGTACGGGTGTCCCATGACCAGGGCACCTAGAATGTCGGCTCCGCTGGTGATCTCATCGGTCATGATGCGAATGCGCGGCTGGAGCCTGTAGTCATAGCCGCGCAACTCGTGAAGCGAGGCGATGGCACAATCGCAGGGGCAATAGGCGTAGTGGACCGTGGGCCGATAGATTGCTTTCCCGTCTTCCCAGACGGTAAGTTTCTCCGTAATGCTGAAGGCTTCGCCGTGGCGGACGACCATGCCGACAATGTGGTGATCCGGCGGTACCCAGCTCGCCACAAACGTGTTCATACCCATCCGCGCTAGACAAATCTGGCTCTTGGGGCCGTCGGTATGCTCGAACGCGAAAGCGGGTAGTTGTTTTTCATGTGTGCCCCAGCCCATTTCGGCTGTGGTCGTCCCTTCCTCCCGAAAGCCTTCCACGCTCCAGGTGTTCACAAACTCGTTGACCTGTTTGGGCTGGTTGGTGATTTGCGTGTCGCGTTCACTGCAATGAATCACCTTGACGCCCAGCTGGCGGGCCAGGTGATTAAACTCCGCTGCCTCGGCGTGGTGGGCGATTCTCTCGGCTTGAGCACCATGAAACTTCTTATCGGCCAGTGCCTGCCGCGCGATGTCCAGGAGTGCCTGTTTGGTAAAATGGCTGATTAAGCCCGGGTTGGCTCCGTGTTCGAGCACGGCCGTCGGTCCGGGCTCCGTCCACCTGGCGGTCATCTGCCTCAAGTTCATGTGCCGCCAGTAGAGCGTTCGCTCGGTCGGGGGCTTATCGTCCGCACCACCGTAGGGGTCCCAAAGCTCCACCGATGTGTTGATGTAGAGCACGCCCCGATCGTGGCACCACTGCACGATCTCGCAGCAATCGATGTTCCACGCCAGGTCGATGAGAAGGTCACCGGCGGAAACGTGCCGGCCCAGCAGCGGGCCCAGGTTCTCCGGAGTGACTCGATCCTCGATGAAGGTTATTCCCATCCCAAGCCACGGCTCAAGCGCAGCCTCGTTGGGCTCAAAGTCCATGATGGTGATGTTCTTGGGATCGACGCTCAGGTGCCTGAGCAAAATCGGGAGCGTGCATCGCGCTACAGCACCGAAACCAACGAACAAAATTCGATTCGGAAACGCGGGCATTCGTTGGCACTCCTGTCGTATTGATCAGAGCGACCCGGAACTGAGTGAACCAGTGTACTCAACGCAACCCGGGCGAACCAGCAGCCCGCAAGTGCTGAAAAGAGTTTCCAGAAAGCCAGGGTGCCTGGCGACGCCGCCTCGCCGTTATCATAACATCTGCCACAAGAAAACTGAGGAAAGCCCGAGCCTGTGAAAGGCATTATAATAGGTTCCAAAACAAGCTAAATCCAGCATCACCAGCTTGTACGCCAGGGGGTAGCGTGGTGTGTCATATACGTTGGGCAGTCCCATCAGCTCCAACGTTGCCGCAGTTTCGGGGACATGAGGTCTGACTCCTCCAAGAGTTCGTCACAGTATTGAATTGTTAGTTCCATGCTGAAATTGACTGCAAAGTCTGCCTCGGAAATCCCAGGCCGAATTTTTTTTGAACTGCCTCGGCTCGGTCGACGGCGTCGAGAGACCGGGCCTTCCCGTTCACCTGCGCTAGAGCCCTGAGCGGCGCATCCCGATCCCTCGGGGGTCGACCCGTTCCATGCTGCCACGGCCACAGCCACTGCGTAACACGCCTGGGTCGAAGCAGCAAGCGATGCCTTCGGGGCCCTGAGAAAACTGGACGCCGCAATGGTGTTCGGCACACCACAAGAGTCGGTCAGCCCTCTGGGAGGATTGGGCATGGCGCCCCCGGAAGTTGCCCCAGGAAAATTTGTCACACCCGAATCAGACAGCCCTGGGGAAAATGGTTGGAAGCATTCCTCTGCGGAGCTAAAGTGAGTTAGTGTAATGGCAGTCGAGGCCTCGGTGGGCGTCCACCTGGAAAGGGTCGGGTAAACTGACCTGGAACCTGGGAGAAGCCAAGGAGGATGGTGAAATGCCATTTGACATGACAGTGACCCAAGGTGGCTCGCGATTATGCGCGGACTTCAAAAGCCATGCGAAAAGCGGAGCGGTCGCGGACGCTCGCAGCGATCTCACGGGGCTCAACGTGCACGACGGGCTCCTGGCTTGCCTGCAGCTCGCTACCGAAGACCCGACGTCGTTCCAAGCCCTGGCGGACAAGGCGAAAAGCAAGGAAAGAAGCGACTTCAGCATCCGCGTGGTGAAAGACGGGTTCATTCCACCGGAGGAGTACGGCGGCATCGGCAAGAACGAGGCAACAGATCATGATTACGACACGACACGTTTGTTTATCTTGACCGTGCTGGACGACCCGGCCAAGGCAAATCGACTTTGGCCGAATTACCGAGCCACCATTCCAAATGCCAAGGCCTTTTACCCGGAACTGATCCGGGCCTCCTCCGACCGCCGGGATCGCATCGTTCAGGCCGCCGACAGCCACTGGCCCCTGGGCCCCGGCGACGACAGACAAGTCGCCCTCTTCAGCTTGGGAGGCTTCTATTCGTACACAATGGCGAAAGGGGGAACGCGACCCTCAACGGGCACGACCTGCATCCTTGTCGCGCGTGGCGTCTTGCACGCGGCGGGCTGCAACGTGATCGGGGCGAACACGCCCAGGACATGGTGCGGCGTGAGCGGTCTATTCTCGGAACTGAATCAGAACACCGGCTATGGGTATCGCAAAGTGTTAGGGCAGGCTGCCCCAACCCCCAAGAAGGGCGATGTATTCCACGTCCAGGGGCCAAATTTCTTGCACAAGACGGGTACACTGCCCGATGGAAGGGACAAAATGGAGCCTGGCTCCGTGGACAGCACCCATGTCGGTGTCATCATGGAGGTGACTGGCGACATGTGGACCACTGTTGAGGGAGGAGCCTCCGACCATGTCACCAGAAAACACCCGTCGTCAAATCCTCCACCAGCCAGACCCGCGCGTCATCTCGTCAAGGCGACACGTGCATGGAGCTCGGCGGACCAAAACAAGTGGGGCTTCGAGGACGACACGGCGACGAATGTCGGCCAGCGACCTGTCGTGGGATGGTACGACGTGGCCTCGGATCCGACCAATTGGATGTCGGGGGCGCGAGACGATGTGTCGCTAGAGGATCCGTTCAACCGTCCTGGTGAGGAAGTAAGAGGCCAACTCGCCCCGGGGATTACTCACCCGGAGCTCGGGCGACACCATCCTCAACTCCCCAAGAGTTCAGAGGGTTCGGATCTCCGCGTTCCGTGCCGCACACGACTGCAAAGTCGCTCCGGGATCGCCGAGGCCGAGCCCATTACGGACTGCTTCGGCTTGGTCGTAGGTGTTGAAGGCCCGGGGGGCCTCCCGAGCACTTGCCCCAGGGCTCGCAGAAGCGTTTCCCGAAAGCCGCAGGGGTCGAATCACGCAACGCGCCGCAGCCGCGACCATCGCATCGTACAGCTCGTCGAGGAAGCGGATGGGAGCGCGGGGGCAATGAACGAAGACTAAGCCCGTTCATCGCGCGCCTGGTGGCTTGCTGGCCTCGCGGACGATGTGAGGCAGCTCGGGCAAGATGATTTTCGTCATGGCCAGATCCACGGCCGCTCGCGAGCCCGGCATGACGAGAATGACCACCCGTCCTAAGAGCCCACCCACAGCGCGGCTGAGCATACACGCCGGGCCGATCTCGGTGTAACTGAGCATCCGGAAGAGCTCGCCGTAGCCGGGAAGAGACCGGGTAAGCAGCGCTGAGACCGTCTCGAACGTCTGATCGCGGGGGCTGATGCCCGTTCCACCGGTCACGAGAATGGCCTGGACATCATCCCGAACGCTCCAGTCCAAAAGTATCGGCCGCATCTGATCCGGCTCGTCGGCGACGATCGCGCGGGCGCGGACTCGATGTCCCGCGTTTTCTGCCAGTGACACGAGCAGCGCGCCGGAGGTGTCGGTCTCGAGGCTTCGCGTGTCCGAGACGGTCAGGACCGCCAGATCGAGTGATGCCGGCGCGGATTGGCGATGCACTTCGACAGCCTGGCTCACGTGCCTCTCTCCCACGACACTCTGGTAGCCCTTGATTCCTGCCGCTGGAACCTTCCAGCCGGCCGGAAGAACAAATTGTCGCAACCCGAGCACGATCCTTACAATAATGATGTCAATCGTGTGCCAGAAAACGTCGTTCCGACCGGGAAAAGCGAGGGCAGCATGAGGCACGAGAGCGCAAGCGGCACGTCGCGCGCGGTCGGCTTTGCGATGATCTTCATGGGAGCCTCGGTCTGTGTGTCCCGAGCCGATGTGATCGTGCTGCGGGGAGGCGGTCAGATTCAGGGAAAGGTCATCCTCGACCCCAAGAGGCCGGAAACCGCTCTGGTGTTGCTGCTGAAAGGACGCAAACCGCTGACCTTGCAGAAGCAACAGATCCTCGAAGTCATTCCCAAGGCGAGTCCTCTGGATGATTACCTGGTAAGAAAGTCAAGGGTTGCCGCAAACCCGACGGCGGCCAATGAGCTCGAGCTCGGGCAGTGGTGCGAGCAGAACCAGCTTCCCGACCTGGCACGACTTCACTATGAGGCTGCACTCCAGCTCGACGGCTCGCTTGGGACCGCCCATAAGAAACTTGGCCATGTGCAGTATCGCGAGCAGTGGCTCTCGCCGGACGAAGTCCGGCAAGCACAGGGACTGGTCAAGCACCGGGGGAGATGGATCACCGAGGACGAGAAGGCAAAACTCGATGAGACCGCGGCGGCCAACGCCTCCCAGGCATCGTGGTTGCGGCGGATCAAGCTACTGCGGCAAGCGATTCTTTCGAGCACGACGGACCGACGGCGTGAGGCCGAGGCCGAGTTGATGCAAATTCACGAGCCCGAGGCGGTCGCACCCTTGGTCAGGGTTCTAAGCCACGACGCGGCGCCTCTGAGAATGCTGCTGGCGAATGTGCTGGGGGAGATTCCTGGCAAGCAGTCCAGCCGGGCCTTGGTGGATATGATCCTGGCCGAACCCGAAGGCGAGGTGCGTGGCGCGGTGCTCGGGCAGCTCGAGCAAAGGGATGAGCCCGGTATCATCCCCCAGCTCATCCAGGGTCTGCGGTCCGAGCATACCAAGGTGGTCAACCGAGCAGCCTGGACGCTGGGCAACATCGAGGCCGTCGCGGCTGTTCCTTATCTGGCCAAGGCATTGATCACCACCGAAGAGCAGATCGTCCTGGCGTCCGAGGCCGACTTGCAGGGCGGGGTTTCCGGCAGTGGCGTCGGCCCCGCACTCATGGGCATGAATGACAACTGGGCGGCCTTCCTGACGCCGCCGGCAGTCGGTCCCAATGTTGTGGCCTACGGTGCCGTCTCGGTGCCGCTTACACCTTCCCAGCTCATCGGCGGCGGAATCTTTGGTTTGAATGCCCCTCCCAGCCGGCAACCACAGCTTCGGGCGGTCACCTTCACGTATCAGAATCTCGAGGTCCTCACGGCGCTTGTGAAGTTGACAGGTCAAGACTTCGGCTATGATGTGGGTGCCTGGAGACGATGGATCAAGAACTCGTTCAACCCCAATCCCAAGCCCGTGCGCCAGGTTCCGCAGCCGTGAGCGAGCCTCGACGCTTCTTTCGCACCGTGAGGAGGGTCCGTGCCCCAGGGCGATCAAAACCCCGATAGCCTCGCGGACGAACCGCGGCGAGTCTTGCGCGAGGTGCGCCAGCGATTGGAATCGCTGCGCCGGGCGGGATTGCGCGATCTTCCGCGGCCGCTTTTGCAAGAAACGCCGGGACAGATGCGAGAGGCGGCAGTCGCACGGCCGATTACCGCGGACGCTGAGAAGAACCAAGGCCAGGCGGATCAGCCGCTCTCCGGGCCGGCAGCCGGCGTTTCGCCCATGACTCCATCGCGGGCAGAGTCTGCCCGTGAGGTTCCTCCCAGGGAATCATTGCCGACTACCGCACCCAATCGCGCTGGGGCAGTGCCGATGAAGCCGCCACCTGCCGCCGTCGCTCCTGCCCCTTCCCTGTTTCACGAGCCCGAGTTCGATTCCGCCCCCGTTCCCGTGGAAGAACGATTTAAGGTCCTCAAAGTGCTGGCGGAAGAGGTCGCGGGTTGCCGCAAATGCGCAGAGCTTGCGGCGACGAGGACCCAGACGGTCTTCGCCGACGGCAGCCCAAGCGCCCGTTTGATGTTCGTCGGCGAGGCCCCGGGGGCCGACGAGGACCGCATCGGGCTGCCCTTCGTCGGCCGCGCTGGGCAGTTGCTCACGGATATGGTCACCAAGGGCATGGGCCTGCGCCGGGAGGATGTCTACATCGCCAACATCCTCAAGTGCAGGCCGCCCGAGAACCGCGACCCCCAGCTCGAAGAGTCAGCCAACTGCTTGCCCTACCTTGAACGCCAGATTGACATCATCCGGCCCGAGTTTCTCTGCTTGCTGGGCCGGGTTGCCGCCCAGACGCTGCTGGAAACAACACTCAGCATGGGCCGGCTGCGCGGTAAGTGGTATCGCTATCGGGGAATCGCAACCCTCGTCACGTATCACCCGGCGTACCTGCTGCGTAATGCTAGCTCAAAGAAAGAGGCCTGGGAAGATTTGCAAATCCTCATGAATGCGATGGGCCTGCCGGTCCCGTCCCGGCGGCGCGATCAAAATTGAGCGCCCACCGGATCGCGCGCGAAGAACTCTTCGACCATCCTGAGATTACTCGCGGCAAGAACGTTCTGATGCCGGCTTAAAAAGAGAAGGGGCGCCCGAGAGCGACCCGACGAGCTGGGCCATGAGCCATAGCCCGGTTCACCGAATGGTTCTGCGCGCGTATGATGAAAGTAGGGCAGTGCACGCGCCTGAATCATGGCCCGCAGGCCCTGATCTCTTACCGGGCAGAACCGGCCTTGCAGCCCCCCGGGAAGCGCTCGGACCAGAGCTCGATCCATGCACAACCAGCTTCGGAGATCGGCCCAGCGCAAGATCGTGTTCATTCTGGCCGCGATTGTTGTGATCCTGGCTATTGTCGCCGCTTTGGCCTTCGAGACGACCAGCCGGATGATTCACGACCGCGGTTGGGTTGCGCACACTCATCGGGTGCTGGCCGAGCTTCAGGAAACCCGGGCCATCGTCGACGATGCCGTGGAAGAAGAACGGAAATACCTGACCAGCGGCGACGATCGATTCGGGGCTCAGTTTGAGGATCACGTCGGGCAGTTCGAGCGGAAGCTTGATGTTCTGGGCCGGCTCCTGGCCGATAATTCCGCTCAGCGCGAGCGCCTGAGCCGCCTGGCAGCCGCCGCACAGTCCTGCTTCGCGTCCATGCGCGCGGCCATCGAAACGTGCAAGCTGGTCGGCACGCACCAGGCTCGCGAGCAAGTCGCCGCCGAGCTACGCGCCGGTCCCGTCGGCCCGCTGCGGAAAATCTTGCTCGCAATGGTCGCCGACGAGCTCGCTTTGCTCCAGGCGCGGATCGATAACTCGCGGTCAAGCGATCTGCAAACAGCGGGCTTGCTGGGGCTGTTCCTGGTCCTGTTCGCGGGCTCTTTGACAGCCTTTTTCGTGACGGTCAAGCGGAGTCTGAGCAGGCAGGCCGAAGTATCCAGCGAGCTACACAAGAGCCGGGAACAGTTCGAGCTGGCCGTCCGGGGATCAAAGGACGGCCTGTGGGACTGGGACATCGAGACCGACGATGAGTACTTCTCACCGCGTTGGAAGTCGCAGCTCGGGTACGAGGACCACGAGATCGCCCATCGCTTCTCCGAGTTCGACACCCGGCTGCACCCCGATGATCGTGATCGGGTGCATGAAACGCTCGCCCTCTACCTGGCGGGCCGTCTGCCGTCGTACTCTGTCGAGTTCCGGATGCGAACCAAGGAGGGCGGATATCGCTGGATACTGGCCCGCGGTGTGGCTCTGCGCGACGCCCAGGGCGAGGCGTTCCGGATGGCGGGTTCGCACACCGACATCACCGAGCGGAAGGAATTCGAGAGCCGCCTGGCCGAGCAAAACCAGCTCCTCGAGCGCGCCATGCGGGCGGAGCGAAAGACCAACGAGACCCTGAAGCGAGCCCAGGCGCTGATGGTGCAGAACGAGAAGATGATCGGACTCGGCCAGATGGTGGCCGGCGTGGCGCACGAGATCAACAATCCTCTGGCTTTCATCACCAACAACGTCACGATGCTCCAGCGCGATTTCGACGATCTCCACCATCTTGTTCGGCTCTACGAGAGCAACGGGCACAACGGCGCCTCGGTCTTGCCCACGGGGGAGGAATCGATCGCCTCGTTCTGCGCCCGGGTCGATATCGATGAGACCCTGAATACGCTTCCCGGTCTGCTTGCGCGAACGGCCGAGGGACTGAAACGGATCGGCCAGATCGTCGGCGACCTGCGGCTCTTCGCCCGGCTCGACGAGGGCGAGATCAACGAGGCCGACCTGAATGCGGGCATCCGGTCCACCGTGACGGTGATCCAGGGCCACGCTCGGACCAAGGACGTGAACCTCAGCGTCGAGCTTGGCTCTGTGCCCAGGGTCACATGCCGCGCAGCGCGCATCAATCAGGTTGTGATGAACCTGCTGTCCAACGCGATCGACGCGTGCTCCCCCGGCGGCCAGGTGACCGTCCGCACCGGGACCGAGAACGGTGAGGTGAGAATCGAGGTGATCGACGACGGCCACGGCATCGCCGCGTCGGTCCGCGATCGGATCTTCGACCCCTTCTTCACCACCAAGCCTATCGGCAAAGGGACGGGCCTGGGGCTCTCCATCAGCTATGGCATCATCCACGACCACGGCGGCACGATCGAGGTCGACTCGAAGCCAGGCCGGGGCTCGCACTTCACGGTGCGGCTTCCACTTCAACCACTAAGAGTCGCCGCAGACGCCGAAGCCGCCGAAGCCGTCGCTGGAGCCTGAAGATCATGAGTGTCCCGCCAGCCGCTCGAACTCGTCTTCGTCGATCACGGCAATTCCCAGCGCCTTTGCCTTATCGAGTTTGCTGCCAGGGTCGGCCCCGGCCAGAACGTAGCTGGTCATCTTCGAGACCGAGCCGGTCACTTTGCCTCCCAGCTTCTTGATCAGGGCCTCAGCTTCGGGGCGAGTGCGCTGGGGAAGCGTTCCGGTCAGCACGAAAGTCTTGCCCGCGAAGACAAGCGCGCCACCGCTACCGGCGGCGGGCGGCCGGTAAGGCTCCGGTGCGACGCCTACGGCGGCCAGGTCGTCGAGGAGTTGCTGGTGCTCGGGATTGGCAAAGAAGTCGTGGACGCTCGCCGCGACGACCGGCCCAACCTCGGGCGTCGCCTCGAGCTCCGCGAGCGAGGCTTTCCGCAAGCCCTCGAGACTGTGATAGCGCTCGGCCAGGATCTCAGCCATGCGCGTGCCGACGTGGCGAATGGCCAGGCCGGAGATCAGGCGGTCCAGCGTCCGGTGCTTCGATTGCTCGATCGCCACGACCAGGTTCTCAGCGGACTTTTTCCCCATTCGCTCGAGTTCCGCGAGCGTGGGCACTTCCAGGCGGTAGAGATCGGCCAGGTTGCGCACCAAGCCGCCGGAGACAAGCTGTTCGATGAGCTTTTCTCCCAGGCCGTCGATGTCCATGGCGTCGCGATGGGCGAAGTATCTCAGCCTTCCCTTGAGCTGCTCGGTACACGCCGAGGGAGGGTTCGAGCAGCGGTAGTCAACCTCGTGCGGGTCACGCACCACCGGCGCACCGCAGTTGGGACAGTGGGTCGGGAAGACGTAGGGAACTTCAGAGCCGTCGCGGGCTGCGTGCTCGACCCGAACGACCTGGGGGATAATCTCGCCGGCCTTCTGGATCACAACCGCATCGCCGACGCGGATGTCCTTGCGGGCAATCTCCTCGGCGTTGTGGAGCGTGGCGCGCTTGACCGTCGTTCCACCCAGCCGCACCGGCGACAGGTCCGCCACGGGGGTCAGCTTGCCGGTTTTCCCCACCTGGACGCTGATGTGCGTGATCTTGGTGATCGCCTGCTCGGCCTCGTATTTCAGCGCGATCGTCCACCGCGGGCTCTTGCTTCGCGCTCCTAATCGCTGGCGCTGGCCCAGGTCGTCGACCTTGATCACCAGGCCATCGGTCTGGAACTCGAGAGTGTTGCGCTTCTCTTCCCACTGCCTGGCATGCTCGATCACCAGGTCGATCGAGTCGTACAGGCGCGCCAGTGGGCTGACGGGAATGCCCCACTCTTTCATCTTGGCGGTGATGGCGAAGTACGAGGTCTCCGCTAGCCCCTCGGCCAGACCCAAACCATGCGAGACGAAGCGGAGCCGGCGCTGGGCGCAGATCCTCGAATCCAGCAGCTTGAGCGAGCCGGCCGTGGCGTTCCGCGGGTTTTCGAGTGCCTTTTCGTTCTCGGCTCGGCGCAGCTCGTTGAGCCGAGCCAGCTCGGAGTTGGTCATGAACACCTCGCCGCGGACTTCCAGCAGGGCAGGGGGGCTGCCGTGAAGCGCGAGGGGAATGTCCCGCACGGTCTTCAGGTTGGCCGTGATGTCGTCGCCGCGCTCGCCGTCGCCACGCGTGGCGCCTTGAACAAATTTCCCCTTCTCGTACCGCAGCGAAACGGCGACGCCGTCGACCTTCAGCTCGACGACATAGCGCACCGGCTCACCCGGGTTCAAGCCGCGGCGGACTCGCGCGTCCCACTCGCGAAGCTCGTCGTAGTCGTACGTATTGTCGATCGAGAGCATCGCAACGGCGTGCTTGACCGTTGTGAACTCGGCCAGCGGCGCGCCACCGACGCGCTGCGATGGGCTCTCAGGCGTCACCAGATCGGGGTGATCGGCTTCCAGCTCCACAAGCCGCGCCATCAACCGATCGTACTCGCGGTCGCTGATCTCCGGCGCGGCCTCTTGGTAATAGAGCCGATTGTGCCGGTTGATCTGATCGCGCAGCGTCTCGATCTCTTCAGCAACCTTTTTTGGCGCCACGCATGGCCTCCCGCGCGAGTGCGCCTGTGTCCGCTAGATGTCGGGGCCGCGATCCGCCCGGCCATCGGCGTCGTTGCCAAGCTTCTTCCGGCGCAGGAAGTAGTCCTCTGTGGCCATCGCCAGGACCCCGCTTAAAAGCATGATCACGAATTCGACGGCCAGTATCAGAGGACCCTGCGCATCCAGCCAGACAGCGAACGCCCTTGACGCTTGCCCCTGTGCGACTTGGCCGGGCTCGATCACATAGGGGGCAACCAGGTAGCCCAGCGCCGTCACGACGAACAGCGTGCTCATAACCATCAACCCGACATAGAACGGATTCGCGAGCACAGGGTTCGGTCGTGAGGTGCCGGCCATGCCTTGGTCTCAAAGAGTGATAGTTGACGCGTGGCAACCGCCCGGCGAGACAGGGCCGCCCAGCGCGACTTACCGCGGAGGCGCAGGATGGATTTCCTTCTCCCTCGATCGAGGGAGAAGGAAGGATCGCTTACGCGCCGTCAAAGACCCACTGGCTGCCGGCGATGTGATACGCGACCAGCTCTTCGGGACAGAACCAAAGGGCAATCTCGCGCTGGGCCGACTCGGGACTGTCGCTGCCGTGCACGAGGTTGTTCTGCTTGCTGATCGAGAAGTCGCCGCGCACGGTTCCGGGTGCCGCGGCCACGCCACTCGTGGCGCCGAGCATGCTCCGGACCACGCCGATTGCCTCGTTCCCCTCGAGCACGCCGACGATCACCGGGCCCCCCGTGATAAACGCGATCAGACCCTCGAAGAAGGGCTTGCCCAAGTGCTCGGCGTAGTGCTTCTCGGCCAGCCTGCGATCGACCTGAAGCAGCTTCAGCGCCGAGACATGCAGACCCTTGGCCTCGAACCTGGCCATAATCTGACCCACCAGCCTGCGCTGAACGCAATCGGGCTTGAAAATCACCAATGTACGCTGCATGAGGAAAACCTAAATTTGGCCGGGGACGATGGCACTCCCCGATCGCGTGATCCGTCTCCGATCACCGGCAGACCGTCCCCGGTGTGCCATCTGGGCACTAGTCTAGTCCGCCTCCGGTACGACTTGCAACGAGTCTGCTTGCGCACCGAGCGGTTCGACGAGCGTCCAGGACAGCTCTTGAAATGAGTCGTTATCGAGTCGCCAGACACGCAGCTCCGCCGGCTCGGTGAGCAATGAGATGATGATCCGCGGCGTGTCGCCCCAGTAATTCAGCTCGAGATCCGTCTTGCTGGGTACCGCCGGCCATCGCGGGTGCGAATGGTAGATCGCCACAATCCGCCAATGGCGGTCACGCAGCCAGCGATGAGCTTCCACGAGCTGTCGCTCGTCGGCCGCGTACCGCGTCGGGCTGGCCGCGACGTTGCGCAAGGGGTGAATCGAGTGTACCTGCGCGTCGCAACCGCCGAGCACTCCGCAGCACTCAAGAGGACTTTCGCGCCGGCTCTGGTCGATCATGGTGCGATAGATGTTCTCAGGGATACGCAGCGCCGGTGTCGTGTCGTCAGAGGCCTCAGACGCCGCGATTGTGCTGTCGGTCATTCCGGGAAGAGCGGCGTTGAGAGGTACCGTTCGCCGAGATCGGGCAGCACGACGACCACCAGCTTGCCGGCGTTCTCAGGCCGACGGGCCGCGGCGATGGCCCCCACGACGGCGGCGCCGCAGGAGATGCCGCAGAGGATGCCTTCTTCACTCGCCAGTCGACGGGCCATTTCAAAGGCCTCATCATCGCGGACCGCGATGACGTCGTCGATGACCTTCGGGTTAAGCACCTCGGGGATAAAACCCGCGCCGATCCCTTGGATCTTGTGCGGCCCGGGACGCAGCGGTTCATGATGCCGCGACTGGCTGATCACCGGCGAATTGAGGGGCTCGACGGCGATGATTTGAACCGTCGGCTTGCGGCTCTTGAGCACCTCGCCGCAGCCGGTGATCGTGCCCCCGGTGCCCACCCCCGCCACCAGGATGTCGATCTTCCCTTCCGTGTCGCGCCAGATTTCCTCGGCGGTGGTCCGGCGGTGGATTTCAGGATTAGCCGGGTTCTTGAACTGCTGAGGCATAAAGGCGTTGGGCGTATTCCGGACTAGCTCTTCGGCCTTACGGACCGCACCTGGCATTCCTTCAGCGGCCGGCGTGAGCACGATCTCGGCCCCGAACGCCTTGATCAACCGCCGCCGCTCGAGGCTCATGCTTTCGGGCATCGTCACCAACAGCCGGTAGCCGCGGGCCGCACACGTAAAGGCCAGCCCGATCCCCGTATTTCCGCTGGTCGGCTCGATGACCACGGTGTCCTTACGGATCAATCCGGCGGCCTCGGCCGCATCGATCATCGCCACGCCAATCCGATCTTTCACAGACCAGAGCGGATTGAAACTCTCGACCTTCGCGACGACCTGCGCATGACACCCCTCGACAACCTTGCGCAGCCGGACCAGCGGCGTGTTGCCGATCGTCTGGGTGATGTCGTCGTAAATCCTTCCCCGAGCTAAGATATCCGCGGCACCATTCTGCATGACCAATGAGCTCCAGGATTCTCGTCTTTCCACGAATGAGGCGAACGACCGCATCGTCCCGGCGACGCTCGCACATCAGAATCCGGCACCTTTCCGATCATGATACAAGACAAGAGCTTGGAGAACAAGTCCGAAGCTCGTGGCAGGTTCGAGCGTTCGAGCTGTCGTCACATTCAGCGCTTCTGTCGCGCACCGCCGCGATCCGGATGGTCAGTCGTGGGGAGGCAAGGTCCGACATTCGCTGGTAGTGCGGCGAGGTCTGAGATTTGCTGGTAGTGCGGCGAGGTTCGACATTTGCTAGCTTGGCCACAATGAACGTTCCGGCCTTCTTTGAGGCCAAGTTCGTGCGCCCTGAGCTCACCGGATCTTGAGGTACATCATGTCCGATCTGTCGCGTCGGGGGTTCATCGGATCGGCCGCCATGGCGGCCAGCGTGATCGGCGCTCGCGCCGATTCTGAGGAAGATTTCTCGTTCAAGAACAACGTGCCCGACCCGCTCTTGGCGGGGGAAATGCTTCCCACCTTCAAGTTCGAGCTCGAAAAATCGACGGGCAAGGTCATTGACGGCAGCTTCGGCAAGGAAGCGACCGTCGAGCAATTACCGATTTCCAAAGGCATTGCCGGCGTCTCGATGAAGCTCGTGCCCGGAGCCATGCGCGAGCTGCACTGGCACGCCACTGCGGCTGAGTGGGCCTTTGTCATCGAGGGACGCGTCCGCACCACGGTCATCGATCCGCAAGGGGCATCGGAGACCAATGACTTCGACCCGGGCGATATCTGGTATTTTCCCCGCGGCCATGGCCACATGCTCGAATGCTTAGGCGATCGGCCGGCCCATTTCATTCTCATTTTCGACAACGGCTACTTCTCCGAGTTTGGCACCTTCAGCATCACCGACTGGTTGGGGCATACGCCCAAGCATCTGCTGGCCAAAAACTTGGGGCTGCCGGAATCGGCTTTCGACGGGTTTCCCAAAGAGGAAGTCTACTTTGCGCGGGGCTCGGTGCCGCCGCCGTCGATCCCGATCAATCTCCAGGGGTCGCTGAAATCCCCCCCGGAAACGCACAGGTACCGGATGCTGGCCCAGGAGCCGCACTCTCTGCACAAGGGCGGACGCGAATGGCGCGTCGGCAGCGACCGCTTCCCGATCTCGAAGACCATTACCGGCGTCATCCTCGACCTCGAACCCGGCGGCCTGCGCGAGCTGCACTGGCACCCGACCTCCGACGAGTGGCAATACGTGATCGAGGGCAAGGTGAGCGTCACGCTCTTTGGCTCGCATGGCCGCTACCGGATCGAGACCTTGAACAAAGGAGACGTCGGGTACATTCCCCAGGGTTACGGTCATTCCATCGAGAATATCGGCGAGTCGGCCTGTCGCGTCCTGATCGGTTTTAACACCGGGCATTACGCGGCGATCGACCTCTCGATGTGGCTTGCCGGCAATCCGGTTGACGTTCTGGCCACGAACTTCTCCAAACCCGCGTCTCTATTCGAGAAATTCCCGCGGGACCGGGTCTTCATCACCCCCAACTGGCCCTCGCATCACATCGAGCGTGAGATTCACTAGCGGTGACAAGTCGCGCGTGCGGACAACGCGCGCATGGTGTGACTTTTTGTGACATTGCCGGCTCTTTGTCCCAGCCTAGCGGCAATACTATTAGCTTTCCTTATACATCCAGGGCGAGATTCTCGCCGAAAGTGAAGAAGGTTGTACCCGAAGGGCCGGTGGAGGCGCGGGCTTGTGCGCAGGCCGGACCGGCCTTTCGGGTACAACCTCATTGAGCGAAGCCGGTTCGGGGTGGGCCGACTGCCCCCCGGCCTATGGA
>JBKQMU010000268.1:0-40185 GCA_052146555.1 Isosphaeraceae bacterium | reverse complement strand
AACTCGACGTCGAAGCCGGCCGGCCGACCGAGGCGAACGACCCTCCACGCCCATCGCAGCCCCAAACGGGTTCGGCGAAGCTTTACGTCAGGACGCTCTCTAGAAGCTGATCCGTGCTCTTGACACTGGTCCCACAAGCGAAGTACACGGCGAGGAAATCCAACGCACAGTCATGCTTGAGCGCCAGTTTATCTAGAAGTGAGGTCTTTCCTGTACCAATGTTGATCACCTGCCGTGCGAGCGAGGTCTTCCCGATGCCACGGTTTCCAACGATGGCGAGGTTACTTCCTTTTGATAGGAGCGCATGGTAGGCGTCGCTGATCGCAACTTTACGCCCTGCAAAGCGGTCCGCGTCAGTAATCTCCCGAGCCGGTTGGAAAGCGTTCTCCACTTGGTCTATTGTCGGTTTCTTCGTCATCGGCCCCCCTGGCCTACTCGATTGGGGATGGGTCATACCGTGATCGATTCGCCGTGGCTTCGATCAGCCATTGTATCCAACGGCGAAGGCAAAGCGGCAGCCAAAGTTCTGCCGGCTGGGGCTAAGATGGCTAAGGGCCGGATGGGGACAGGCACCATGGGGACATAGTGAATCACAGGCGACGGAGAGAGTGAATCGTAATCGCAGGCTGGATAATATGGGGCATAAGGGTACCGATCAGGGTTGCGGGGGAGCGAGCCCACGATGCCGCGAACCGCACGCGCCTCAGCGGTGAACCTCTACTACCACGTCTTGAACCGAGGCAACCATTGAGCGTGTGTCTTTCATCAAGACGGCGACTTTCAGGCATCTGTCGACCTCTTGTCAGAGGCCAAACTGCGACATCCCACGCGCGCTCTGGCTTACTGTGTCATGCCCAACCACTTCCACCTGGCGCTCTGGCCGCTGGGAGACGGTGACCAAGGCCGCGGGATGCATTGGCTGCCGACGGCCCATGGCCGCCGCTACCAGCGCCACCATCACTCGACCGGGCACGTGTGGCACGGTCGTTTCCAGGCGTTCCCGATCCAGGAGGACGATCATCTTCGGGTGGTGCTGCGGTACATCGAGCGCAACCCGTTGCGGGCTGGATTGGTAGAGCACTCCCGCTCCAAAGTGGGACGATGACTCCGCCGTGGCATCGACTTAGCGGCCGCGATTGATCCGATCCAGCCACTTGATCGCCTGGCGATGACCAGGTTCTCGCTCGAGCACGAACTCGAAGTATCCCGCCGCCTGCTGTGGCCGGCCCTGCTTCCAGTACACTTCGCCCATCCCCAGATGCGCCGGTATCGACCGCGGATCTTGCATGAGCGCCTGGCGAAGTTCGGACTCCGCGGCATCGAGCCGGCCCAGATCGCACAGCGCCAAGCCCAGGTTCAGATGCGCCAAGACCAGGCTGGGGTCGAGCTCCAGCGCCCGCGACAGACACGGAACGGCCTCGGCAAGCTGGCCTGTTCTTGCCAGCAACGTGCCGTGCACCAGGTTCGTCGGCGCCAAGTCCGGTCCTTCGCGGACTGCCCGTCGTGACTCTTCCATAGCTTCATCCTTGCGACCCAAGTCGAAAAGGGACATCGCCAGCCAGGCCCTGGCGTCGTACGCAGCCGGGTTGCGGCGCAGGGCTTCCGAAAAAGACTCGCTCGCCTCTCCCGGTTTGCCCAATCCGGCCAGTGCGATTCCACGGTTCAGGTACGGAAGCGCTGACTCGGGCTCAAGCTTCGCGGCGGCCGCGAAGTGCGAAAGGGCGAGACCATGCTGGCCCCGCCGGCTCAGCCAGTTCCCCAAATTGTTGTGCGCCGCTGGGCTCGAATCATCGTACGTCAGAACGTTAGTCCACAGGCTGGTGGTATCTCGCCAGGTGAGGCACTGGCGGAAGGTCAAGATCGAGAAGGCAATCGCAAGAGCGATCAGACCGACCGCGAAGAGACGCCAGCGTGCCGCCAGCGGCACGAACCGACACGCTGCGAGAACCGTCCAGGGAAGAAGCGACAGATAGCCGTAGCGGTCTGCTACCAACTGGCTGCCGAAAGAGACAAGTCCCGAGTTGGGCGCAAGGATCGCCAGATACGCCAGCCAGACCGCCGCCAGCCCCGGCCAGTAGCGCCACCTGGCGGCCGCCACAATCGAGATCGCCACCACCCCGGCCAGTGCCAGATCGAACATCGGGTCCGAGAGTGAGATCCGCTGCGGGATCGGGTGGTGGGCGTGAAGACCAAGCGGAAAAGCAGTCTTCACGAGGTAAAACCATGTTCCATAGCCTGCCTGAAGCAGCCGCTGCGCTAGCCCGAGTGAACCTAGCGGGCGCACGCTGGCCCCCTTGGCGAAATATCCGATACCGACAAAGACCGCCGCGACCAGGAAAAAAGGCCATTTTTCGACCACTCGGCGGCTTGCGTCCGCCGCGTCTTTGATTCTGCCAAGGGGATAAAGATCCAGCGCGAAGAGCGCCACGGGCAAGCCTAGACTCGTGGCATGGCACAGCAAGGAAGCGAGGTAAAAAGCAAGCGCCGGGGCGAGCTCCGCAAGCGAGAGCCGTCGCGGTCCCTCGGCCGCTCGTTCGTAGAAGAGGACGGCCAGAAGCGCCAGTAACGCGCAGGGCAGGTAGCCCTGGCACGACACCCACGCCACCACCTCCACGCGGAGCGGGTGCACGGCGAAGAGGACATTGGCGGCCAGCGATGCGAGATAAGCCTGTCGCTGCACCACCCCGGGCCGGGCACGCCGTACCAGGCGGAAGACCAAGAGCCATAGAGCCGTCGTCACCGCCAGATGCTCAAGAATGCTCAACAGGTGATAGCCCCACGGCGCCAGGCCCCAGATCGCATACTCGATTTCGAAGATGATCCAGGCAAGAGGTTGATAGACGCCCAGGTGAAACGTGGTCCATGCCCACCAGAGCGAGCGGAAATTGACCCCGCGGAACGAGGGGTTCGAGAGGAAGTTCTTGTCGTCGTCCCAGGCCACAAAGTCGTTTTGCAGAAGCGGCCAGAATGCACAAAAGGATAGCGCCACGGTCAGGCAAAGCCCCCCCAGCCATAGAGCCCGTAACCCATGAGATGAACGGGGCAAGCTGCCCGAAACCAGGCCTTCGTTGGACTTCTTGTCGTGCGTCGAAAGGGAACAGAAGTGTTCCATGTGCAGTTCAGCCGCTTTCAGTGATGGAATCACCTCGTTGGCGCGGCTTCAGCGGCGTTCTGCCTGAACGCGGAGAGCCACGATCGTCGTGGCCAGCGCGGTCATGAGACTTATGGCAAGACCGAGTCGCAGGCCGCGTGGATAGTACGTGAAGACCACTTTGTGCATTCCCGGCGCAGGCAACGCCACGGCCCGAAACGCTAGGTTCGCGTGCAAGACCTCTGCTGGCACGCCGTCGACGCTCGCGGACCAACCGGGATACCATGTGTCCGTGAGGACCAAGTACCCCGACAGGACGGTCTCGACTTCGGCGGTAACGGTGTTTGGCGTGTCATGGATAATCTGCGCTGGAATGTAACCCTGACGCGGTCCGGGAGGCAGAACATCCCGTTCCAGCAGAACTTCCTTTCGCGGATCCAGACATGCCAGCTGATCCTTCTCACTTCCTGGCGCGCCCGATGCTCGAACCAGGCCAACCACGAATGCTCGCGGAAGGGCATCCGCATTTTCCCAGATCCAACATCGATTCGAGAAGTATCTGCGGCCCTGCCCGAACCCCGGCGCCGGAATCGATACCATGCGTCTGAGGCGCCAATGCGGCGATGGTTTCGGCGGGCGGTCGTCGTCTGCAAGAACCATGAACCGCACCGCCAAGACATCGAGCAGTCGGTCTGACGCTGCCTCCATATCCATCGGTAGGAAGCCAAGCAGCGTCCGCAAAGGGAACTTCGACCGAAACGCGACGGACAGGAACTCGAGTTGAGCTCGCAGTGGCACCGGCTCGTAGCTTTGGACTTTCGGCAGGGACAGCAGCATCGAGTCCCTATCCAGCAGGACCGCTTGTCGGCAGAGCACGCGCGAGTCGGTGAGCTTCTTTCCGATCGCCTCCTGTAATGGGTTTTGGCGATCCAGCGCCTCGGCGGGAAAGGTCGTAAGGATCGTTCGAGAAAGCCACGATGACTCGGCCACCGGGACCAGGAGAAGCGCTGCGGCAAAGACTCTTGCCCGGCCCGGCCAAAGTGACGCCAAGGTCGCCAGCCCTGCGGTGCAAGCCAGTCCGATAAGCGGTACGGGATGGAAGAGCAGTTGCCAGTTTTCCAGCAACCCGACAGTGCCGCTGTCCGGCTGTCCGGCACTCTGATCTCTTGCGGTCCCTAAAACTCCAAGCGTGCCGAAGAGTACCAGCAATAGGGCCAAGACGAAGCCTGCCCGCCGTAATTGCCTTCTCACGTCGGCACGGCCTCGTTTGCAGGCTGCCAGAAGAGCGTCGACTCCGAAGCCTCCCAGGACAGAAACGGTTAAGGTTGGCAGGAAGAGCCAGCGCCCCGGACAGCGAAGGCCGCTTAGGCCCGGTACAATTGCCGATGCGAGATCGCCGACCGGGGTTCGCCGACCGAATGCAAGCAAAAAGCCTAAGGCACCGGCGAGCCAGATGGCGGGAAAGCGTCGCCTCTGATCCATCACGGCCATCGCTCCCAACACACTCGCTGCAAGGGCGCCCAGGCCGAAGCTCGTGATTGTTTCCCAGTAGTAATCGCCAGGACCGACGTAGTTCTCCGGCCCGCCGAGTGCCAGCGGATTGATGAGCTGAAGGCAGTTGGCAAGACCAGGCGTTCCGAGGAAAACGCGCTCCAATCGGCCATCGATCGCGGCTTGCGACAGATAGACCGCCAAGGGAAGGAGCTCAACAGCGGCCAGCCCGGCAGTGGCTGTCCCGATGAGGCACCATTTGCACACGAGCGCGAGGGCGCTTTTCCAGCCGCCCTCGCCGCGCAAGACATGCTTACACGCCTCGAGCAGGCAAAACGCGGTCAGCACAACGATCAGGTAATACACCTCCTGGAGGTGGCCGGCAGCGATGGACAGGGCAAGCAGGACGACGAGCCAAAGACCACTGAATCGCCGGCCCGTCAGAAAACCGCTGAACGCCCATAACACCCAGGGGCACCAGCTCACGACGGAAAGTGTTCTCAAGTGACCCTCGGCTGTACGCGCCAGGAGCACGGGGGAAAAGCCGTACGCACACCCGGCGAAAAGGGCACCCAGACGCGTAAAACCCCAGCGGCGGCAGAGCATAAAGACACCGCATGCGGCCACAAGATGGTGAAAAACGAGCAACCAACTGATGAGCTTGCGCGGTTCTCCGACGTACAGAAGCCAATTCGGCGGATAAAAGAGAGCCGACGAAGGGTTGCCGAGAAGTGGCCCTCCCGCCCCCCACCAGGGGGACCAGAATGGCATTTCGCGATACTTTTCCCAAACCAGGCGCGGAAGTTCCGAACGGGGCAGGGCCCACGTGAGAAGATCGTTGACCCCGCCCCGGTGCACACCGACCAGCAGGTCACCGGGATGCATCACCAGCGGCCAGAAGCACACAGCCGATGCGCCGAGCAAGACCCCGCAAACCAAGGTCACGCCGCCCGCCGCACCTGCGCCACGTCTCCAGAGCCCGCGCACCACAGTCAACCGGTGACCCGGTCGTGACTGTGTTCTACCCGGATGAACTTCCATGAACGAGGCCCTCGAAGACCGATAGGCTCCACCAAGGCGGACGAGCTCTCCCGGCATCACCACCACATTGCCCGCCCCCCGGCCCCTCATCGGGCTCTTGAAGTCGCCGGCTCTTTCCCCTCTTGTCCACTCAGCAGTCGCGCCCGCTCCAGGAGCAAGCGGCCATCTGCGCTTTGAGGGTTGAGCACCAGCGCGCTGGCCAGCGTCTCTGCGGCTTCGCCGGCGCGGCCCTGCATGAGCAAGATCCTTCCTAAGTACAAGTGAGCATCGGGATATTCGTCATCGAAGCGAAGGCAGCGGCGGAACTCGTCGGCAGCCTGCTGGCTTTGCCCCAGGTTGGCATAAACAACGCCGAGGTTGAAATGCGTCAGAGCCAGAGTGGGTTTGCTGCGGTTGGCCGCCAGCAGGTAGCGGACCGCCATCTGTGCATCACCTCGTTGCATGGCAAGAATTCCTGCTCCGTTCAAGGCATACGCATAGCCCGGCTTGATCGCAAGCGCCTCCTGGAAATGCCGCATCGCGTCCTCGTTCTTGCCCTGCTTCATCAGCTCGATGGCGAGATTGTTGTGCGCCAGGTAGTTGTTCCTTGTCACTTGCAAGGCGTGCTCCCAGAGCGTCACCGTGTTCCTCCAATAGTGGCACTGGACCCAGCTCATCCCCATGAGGCAAGCAAGCACGGCCGTCGCGGCAGCGACGCTGGCTCGCCTGATATGCCAGCGGCGTGAGAGATCCGCAACCAGCCAGGAGACCGCGATAAAAATACCAACCATGGGAACGTAGGTGTAACGGTCAGCACGCGCGTGACTTCCCACCTGCACCAGCCCGATGACCGGGATCATGGAGACCAGATACCAGAGCCACCCGACCACCAGGTAAGGAGCCCTGCGCCGCCACCTGAGAGTCGCAAGCGTGATGGCGGCAATCGTGAAAGCCGCCGCGACGGCAGGGCCTGTCTTGAGGGTGGCTTCGGGATGGGGGTAAAACGCAGCCAGATCGACCGGCAACATTGCTTGCCTGAGATCGATCACGTACGACAGTGCAGCGTTCTTGAGGCGACTCGATAGAACAAGTTTCTCGCCGGAGGGCAACGTACCCCCACGCTCCTGTGCCACGATGGCGACGCCCGAGAAGACGATCGCCACCAGCAAGAGCGGCAGTTTCTCCGCGACGTGCCGGCCCAAGCGACGTGCCGTAATTCCAGCCCCGAATGACGTTCCCGCCGACGGACCAGCGGGCATGCCTGGGTCGCGGACCGTGCCCATCCGCGAGAGCGGCCAGAAGTCCAGAAGAAGAAGCACAATCGGCAGAGTCACGAGCATCGGCTTGGCCATAAGACCCAAGACCAGCGCCAAGAGGGTCGCGAGATAACGGCCCGGGCTAGGCTTTGCCGCGTATCGAGCATAGGCAAGTATAGTCAGCATCCAAAAGCAAGTGCTGATGACGCCCTTCCGCTCGGCAATCCAGGCGACCGACTCGACATTCAGCGGATGAACCGCGAACAGGCCCGCCGTCAGTGCGCTTGGCCAAAGGTCACCCGTCATCTGAGCCAGGGCCGCGAACAGCACCACCACGCTACAGCAATGCCATGCCAGGTTCGTCAGGTGAAAACCCGCCGCACGATCCCCGAATATCTGAGCGTCAAGCATCAGCGACCACCAGCAGAGCGGCTGCCAGAAATACCTGATCGAGGTCGCACCCCAGATCAGGTTCGCTCGGTTCAGACCCGTCCGAACGTGGGGGTTCGCAGTGACGTAAAGTTGGTCGTCAAAATAGAGAAAATCTCCCTTCAAGGCGGGCGCGAACGTCCCCGCGACAGCCAGCAGAAGAACCGCCGCAATGAGCCATGCCCGGAGATTCGGCCCGGAATTGATGGCCCCAGCGTCGCCGCTCATGCCGTTGCTCGCAAAAAAGCCGGGCCCCGCGACGTTCGCCAGCCGTCGGTCGGACGGAAGAGGAAGGCCGTCCGCCCCTGCGGCCGATGCGTCCCCAGAGCGATCGTCAAGGGCGCCTCCTTCCCACCCCGGGTGGAAGCCGGGTTATCGACTATAGCCAACGAACCGGCGCTTTTCCAACGTCCCCGCGCGGTCCGTGCGTTGGCTGGCTAAAGTCGCTCAAGCGCACGGCCCGGAGATCTCGATCAGAGGCTCGGATACACCCAACTGCAAGTCGGTCAGGCGCCATCGTCACGCCGTCGGCCACGTCATGCCACCCGGTAGGCCAACCCGAGCAAAGGTGATGGTGCCTACGGCGGCACATCGACAGTTGGGTGCGACAAGCGTTCGTGTTCGCTCTCGGCTGTTCGGCTAAGACCGCCTCGATCCAGACTTGGAAGGCAAGAGCCTTCCCAGCGAACCATTTCTAAAAAAGCTGCTCATGCGCCCCGAAACTCGTTCTAGCTTTCCTTGGGAGTCCTGTCCGAAGGCCCTCAGAATGCTGGACTTAGCTGACGAATGATGGGCTGATGCGGGGTCGATCGTACGTTTTCAGTCATTGCCATAAGCACTTTCGTCGTGCCACTTGGACGCCTTGTTAAACTCATTAGAGGCCCTGCATCCGTTTGCTCTCCGTACTGAATCGCACACACAAATAATCACTCATTAATTTTAATACGCATGCACAAACCATGTGCTTTCTCCGCGTCGCTTCTCCAGTAATGACTGGACCACTCGACAACATTTTCAAGCACGTGCTTATCTCGGCCGTCTCTTCGTCGTGCTCCAGCTCGCAAGCAGTCCAACACGGTCTCGATGTGTCTTGACACAGTGTGGTGTCAAGCAGCAGCGAAGCGCCCTTAAGGAGAGATCTGAAATGAGGAACTTGAAGAAGCCGGTGCCTTCGGTGGCCCGGCGTGGCTTCACCCTGGTCGAGCTGCTGGTCGTGATCGCCATCATCGCGATCCTGGCCTCCTTGCTGTTGTCCGCGGTGCAGACGGCTCGCGAAGCGGCCCGACGCGCCCAGTGCGTCAACAACCTCAAGCAGATCGGCCTGGCCTGCCACAACTACGAGAGCGCCTACCGAGCCTTCCCCCCCGCCGGTGAAGGCACCCAGTTCCAGGGCCTGCAGCTTAACAGCTCTGGCGGCCTGGTCCCGGCCGGCACCTACCTGCCCAAGGGCGCGACCTGCTTCGCCGACGGCGCCGGTGTCTACGTCCGGCTGCTGGCCTTCTACGAGCAGGGCACCATGTTCAACTCCTACAACTTCAGCCTGCCCTACAACGTTGCGACCGGTGACAACTTCACCGCCTCGAGCGCTTCGCTAAACGTGCTGGTGTGCCCCTCGGCCGACCGCGTCCCCCAGGGCCTGGGCCAGGATAGCATCGACCCGAATGATGCCCTCACCCAGGCCGCCGGTCACGGCTACGGATTCGACGACTACGGTCCGACCTGCTACACCGATATCGACCCCCTGGGCCAGATCGGTGGCGACGGCAACATCGGCGTCCTCATTTACCCCGCTACGCCCTACCGCAACACGTCGTCCCGTGCCGAGGGCCTGCTAAGCCGCGGTATGACCAGAGTCGGCGCGGTCCTCGACGGCCTGTCAAACACCATCCTCATGGGTGAAGACGCCGGCCGCGACGCCCGGTTCCAGAGCCCCTACACCGAAGGCTATGCCTACAATGACGCCGGTAACAACAACCAGCCGCCGTACTACTCGAGTCTGGGCATCCAGGTAGCGGACGGCTATGGCTCTTACCGCCGCTACTGGCGTTGGGCCGAGGCCGACACCTCCTTCGGCGTCTCCGGCAAGCCCAACAACGGCTACACCCCTGACCATGCCACCTCGGAATGGCCCGCCGGCACACTGATGATCAACGGCAGAGTGGTCGCCGGCAACAACGCCAGCGCCAGCGACGAGCTCTTTTCGTACCACCGCGGCGGCGTCAACGTCGTCATGGGCGACGGCACGGTCCGCTTCCTGAGCGAGAACATCAACGTCTTGGTGCTGCGGGCGCTTCTCACCCGCAACGGCAAGGAAGTTATCAATGACGACGACTGGGCGCAGAACTGATGGTGCCGCAGCCATCGGGCGGTCTTCCGGAGCCAAAACTCGGAGCGCGGGACGCTGGAAGTAGCCGATGCACCCGCCTGAGCGCACCCGGCGGGTGCACGCCAGTACCCTTGGCCAAGGCTCCGATGAAGATCGCCGCAACCAAGAAAAAGCCCCTTGTTCGACCACGCGGCGGCTCGCATCCGCCGCGTCCTCGGATTGCGTACTCGCAGCCAATCATCATCCACACAATCGATCGGTAGTCGCCCCAGGGCATCGTGGGCGGGGCTCACGCGAGCCAGAGGAGATCGACCTGGCGGCCGTTTCCTTGACGTCCATCCGAGCCCACCGAAACAGGCTCTCGAGGCCGAAACACCCCTCGCCCCACCAATTCCATAAAGCCGTCGATGCACCCTTGAAATTCGTCCTGTCGTTGCATATGCACCCGCCACGAAGGTCATTTGGGCACTGGACATAGTTGGCAGCGGTTGCTATCATCGCTCTTGCGATCGCACGCTTTCTGCCAATGGGGCAAACACATTCGGAGTTTTACACGAGCGCCTTGTTAAGCTTCGTTAGGATTTATCATAGGCGCGCATGTTTTGCAATTTATTTAAACATATCTATAATGCGGAAGGAATCTTCACAAAGGTTTTACAGTAATTACCAGGCGGCTGCACAATATCCTCAAGCATGTGCTTTACTATGGCATCGCTTCGTCGTGCTCCCCTGCATCAACCCCTGAACCAACCCAATGCGACCTGACACATCGTGGTGTCAAGCAGCGACGAAGCACTTTTGAGGGAGAGATTTGAAAATGAGCAATTTGAAGAAGCTGGTGCCTTCGGTGGCCCGGCGTGGCTTCACCCTGATCGAGCTGCTGGTCGTGATCGCCATCATCGCGATCCTGGCCTCCTTGCTGCTGCCTGCGGTTCAGACGGCTCGCGAAGCGGCCCGTCGCGCCCAGTGCGTCAACAACCTCAAGCAGATCGGTCTGGCCTGCCACAACTATGAGAGCGCCTTCCGAGCCTTCCCCCCCTCCGGTGAAGGTACGCAGTTCCAGGGCCTAATGGCGAACAAGAATGATCCCGGCGGCCTGGTCCCCGCCGGCACCTACCTCGCCAAGGGCGCGACATGCTTCGCCGACGGCGCCGGTGTCTACGTCCGGCTGCTGGCCTTCTACGAGCAGGGCGCCAAGTTCAACGCCTACAACTTCAGCCTGCCCTACAACGTTTCGACCGGTGACAACTTCACCGCCTCGAGCTCTTCGATGAACGTGCTGCTGTGCCCCTCGGCCGACCGCGTCCCCCAGGGCGTCGGCCAGGATAGCTTGGACCCCAGCGATGCCCTGACCACCCAGTACGGTCATGGCTACGGCTTCGACGACTACGGTGCGACCTGCTACACCGACATCGACCCCCTGGGCCAGGTCGGTGGCGACGGCACCATCGGCACCGTCGCTTATCCCGCCACGCCTTACCGCAACAAGTCGTCCCGTGCCGAGGGCCTGTTGGGCCGCGGTATGACCAAGGTTGGCGCGGTCGTCGACGGCCTGTCGAACACCATCATGTTCGGTGAAGATGCCGGCCGCGACGCCCGGTTCCAGAGCCCTTACACCGAAGGCTATGCCTACCAGGACACCGGCGGTGCCAACCAGCCCCCGCCCTACACGACCTGGACGGCTGTGACTGTCTTGCCCGCGGACGGCCTTGCTGAGTTCCGCCGCTACTGGCGGTGGGCCGAGGCCGACACCTCCTTCGGCGTCTCCGGCAAGCCCAACAACGGCTACACCCCTGACCATGCCACCTCGGAATGGCCCGCCGCGGCGATGTCTTTCGCCGGCAACAACGCCAGCGCCAATGACGAGCTCTTCTCGTACCACCGTGGCGGCGTCAACGTCGTCATGGGCGACGGCACGGTCCGCTTCCTGGGTGAGAACGTCAACGTCGTCGTGCTGCGGGCGCTTGTCACCCGCAACGGCAAGGAAGTTATCAATGACGACGACTGGGCGCAGAACTGATGCCGTAACTGGCATGAGTCTGTCGCTTCTAGTCTAGGTTAAGCCGCGGCAAGAGCTGGACCCTTTTGGGCCGGCTCTTGCCGCCTGCTTATTTCGAGAAGATCTCGACTGACTTCCTGGCCATGCGCCGGCAGGGCGGCTATCTTTTGATAGTATCGACAGGGCGGGCTGGGCCCTGCGCCGGTTTTGGTATCGAGAAGGCTTTGCCTCGAGGCAACGATCGAGGTGCGGTCCGCATCCGGAACGGCCGCGCCCCAGGCTGATTTCGCGGAGGCTCTCCATGCGCTTCTTGTTCGTTGTCCCGCTCGCCGCGCGCTGCTTCACTCGCCGCTGGGCGTCCCGTTCGGTGGCCCTTCTCGCCTGCTCGCTTTGTTTTCTGATGGGAATGATCGCCGCCGGCAGCCGCCCGATCGCCGCCCGGCAGCAGGAGACCGAAGGCGGTCCCGAACCGCTTTTTTACAAGTTTGGCAAGGACTACATCAGCTTGACCCACGTCAGCCACGTGATCGACGAGCCAGGTTTCAACATGCCCCCGGGTTCGCTCCAGATCCTCTTTGGTGGCGGCAATCAGACCTGGCTGGCCCTTTACGATGAAGAAGCGGACGCGTTTCGCGGGGCCATTTCCAAGGTCTCCGTCGACATGATGCCTAAGAACAAGGTGGCCACGGCCAAGAAGAAGTCGCGCCGCGCGGTCCTGGCGCCGCCCACCGGTGGGGCAGCCCCTGCGGCCGCCCCGACTGCCGCCCCTGCGGCATCGGCGCCCCCGCCAAGCAACGATACTCCGTGAACAGGTGGGCGAGCCGAACGGACCTTTGGCTGCTTGAGATCGGACGAGCATCGCCTGAACCGAGAAGCAATTCACCGACCGAGGTTCCTGTTGTTTGGCCAGACTCGACGACCTCTTCCCGCAGAGAATCCCAACCATGAGGCGAAACTTGAGGCTCACCCGCGGCTTCACTTTGATCGAGTTGCTGGTGGTCATCGCGATCATCGGCGTGCTCGCGGGACTGCTCTTGCCCGCGGTCCAGTCGGCTCGCGAGGCGGCCCGGCGTGCCCAGTGCATGAACAACCTGAAGCAGATCGGACTGGCGCTGCACAATTATGAGAGCAGCTATCGTGGCTTTCCCCCGGCCGGCAAGGCGACCCAGTATCGCGGCATGAAACTCAACGCGTCCGGAGGAGGACTGGTTGAGGCGGGGGCAACAACGCTTGCAACCCCTATGACCTGCTTCGTCGACAATATGGGACTGTTTCCCCGGATCCTGGCTGACCTGGACAGCTCCGGTCGATATAACGCGATGAACTTCGGATTACCCTACAACGATGCAACCGGCGCGAATTTCACGGCGGCCAGCCCGAGCATGAACACATTCATCTGCCCCTCGACCGACCGCGTCCCCCAGGGTACCGGACAGGACAGTGTCGACCCGCTGGATAACTGGACCCAGACCGACGGCCACGGCTATGGCTTCACGGATTACGGCGCCACCTGCTATACCGACATCGACCCGCTGGGCCGGGTCGGATTTGACGGCAATATGTATCCGGCCACCCTCTACCGCAACAAGTCCTCTCGGACCGACGGTCTGCTGGCGCGCGGAGTGACCAAGATCGCCGCCGTCGTCGACGGCCTCTCCAACACGATCATGGTGGCCGAGGACGCCGGCCGCGATGCCCGGTTCGTCAGTTTGTACACCGAAGGCTACGGTTATTACGACACCGGCGGCAACTTGCAACCCCCGCCTCCTTTCGTCCCTGTCGCGGACGGTAGCACTGCTCACAACCGATTCTGGCGATGGGCCGAAGGCGACTGCGCCATCGGCGTTTCCGGCCGGCCGAACAATCGGTACGGCCCCACGTACGAACAATCCGGGGCCGAGTGGCCGTCGACCACCGCGACGGCTGGGACCGATGGGGGCAACAACGACGAAATCTATTCGTTTCACCGCGGCGGCGCGAACGTGGTGATGGGCGACGGCTCGGTCAAATTCATCGCCGAGACGATCAACGTCGTCGTCCTCCGCGGACTGATCACCCGCAATAAAGGTGAAGTCATCAACGACGACGACTGGAACGCGAACTGACAAACCGGATTGCTCGCCGCTTCGTCGGCACGCGTCGCGGGCGGCGTGCTCATCCGGACCGTGGATCTTGTTTTGACGTATGTCGTTGGAGCCGATCATGGATACCGATCCATCATTAACCTCGGAACAGGCAGCGAGCGACGAGCACGCCACGCGTAAGTGGGTCGCCGCCCTTCTTGCCTGCATGGTTCTTTCGCTCGGTATGATGGTCACCCGCGGCTCTCGCTTGGCCGCACGCCAAGAGGAGACCGAGCACCACCCCTCGCCGGAGCCCGTCTTTCACCGCTTTGGCAAGGACTATGTGGGCGTCTCGAACGTCAGCCACGTGATCGACGAGCCCGGCCCCAATCAGCCACCCGGCTCGCTTCAGGTTCACTTCGGCGGCGGTTTCAACTGGACCCCCATCGCCGGTGACGAGGCCGAGGCGTTCCGCAAGTTCCTTACGAAGATCACCGTCGATCTGACCCCCAAGACCACCCCCAAGGAGGCCGACTCCAAGGATAAGAAACCCGGCACTGGCCCGACCAAGAAGAAGACCGCCAGGCCGAAGCTCGAATTCATCGAGATCGGGCCCTCAAAGTGAGATCCGCGAGGTCGATCCTACCCGCGAAGTGCCTTGAAGTCCTTCGAGTGTCACGTGTTTCGTCCCTCAATCCATGGCTTGCCGCGATGAGACCCCAGATACTGCGAAGTCTTCCCCTGATCCTGCTTTGGGGCTGCACGGTGGCCAAGGACATCGACTACATCGAGCCCGGAACGGTCTGCGAGATCATCCCCTGGCAGCCGAAGTGGTCGACCCGCGTCAATGAACAGGCAGAGCTGAACTTCAAGAACGGGGGCGGAGTTATGCTCACGTCCGGAACGCGTATCGTCGTGCTTCGCGAGGTCCCGCCACGCGATACTCGCTTCCGCAACACCATGATCCCGCAGAACGCGGTCCACGTGCTCGACGGTCCATACAAGGATGCCGTGGGGGTGGTCATGCGGCCTCAACTTCGCGTGACTTCCGAGCCCAAGCGGCTCGATCTGGTCGAGTCCGAACCACCGCCCGCCCAGCCAGCCACACCGAAAAGTGAGGCGAACGAGGCAACCGGTTCCCCGCCCAAAGACGCAAGCGCGACATTTAAACGGCCAGATGCAGCGGAGCCGACCTCAGGACCAGGAAACGCCGCCAAGTCCACACCGGCTGAGAAAGCTGCTCCCGCGATTCAATGATCGCTTGCGAATCCGAGCGATCGACCGAAGACCGCCAACCCGATTCATGGATTCGTGCTACGTAGATGATGTACCTGGGCTCGCAACGGTTCCGCCGTGATCGAAGGTAACGGGTTTGAGGCTCTTGACCAGCCATGAGACGAATCCTTCTGTCCGGAGTACTCCTGTTCCTAACCTCCGGTTGCATCGAAGACCAAACGGACGTTGAGCTCGAGCCCAATACCATCGCCGAGGTGGTCCAGTGGCAGCCCCACTGGGTGGCCAAGCCGATTGTAAACCCGGTTTTCTACCACCGCGACGGCAAGATCAGCACGATCGGTGGGGGTACAAAGGTTCGAGTTTTGGGCCCGGCCAACTCCGTGAAAGATCACCAGGGCAATCTCATCGAGCACACGCTGGTCAGGGTGATGGACGGTCCGCTGAAGGACACCATCGGTGAGCTGCCGCGACCTCACTTGCGCGACACGGGGAGCGTCCTCAAGAAAAAGTCCAAGAGCCTCGTGCCCAAGAACCCACGGTCGAAAGCGTGAAGCGAGGCCGTTCGGTCGGCCGTAAGCCCGGGCTTGGCCAGTCGCCCGCGAAGCACGATCGGCGCGCTGATTGTCGCGGACCTTCGATTGAGCCGGGAGACGCAATGCCAGCGCGAGTCCACGACGCACAGGCAAGGTTCTCCCGCTGGGTCGCTCCATCGCCTGGAAACGGGGCTGCCCTGGTGCAGGCCCTAGGCCGGAGATCGGCGCCTCTGCTCTTCACGCTCACGAGCTTGCTGGCCGCCGCGCTCCTCTTTCTGGTCCAGCCGATGGTCGCCCGGATGGTCTTGCCCCAGTTCGGCGGATCGCCGGCGGTCTGGACGACGTGCATGCTTTTCTTCCAGGTACTGTTGCTAGCAGGCTATTGCTATGCCCATTTGGCGTGGCGGGCAGGCGGAAAGAAGCAGGCAGCGGTGCATTTGTTGCTTATGATCGTCGCCCTGGCGGTCCTGCCGATTTCGGTTTCCAGCGCGTGGGCGCCCCGGAATGGGCAAGAGCCGACGCTCTTGCTTTTAGGGCTGCTTTTCTGTTCGGCGGGACTGCCGTTTTTTGTCCTGGCGTCGAGCTCACCTCTTCTTCAAAGCTGGTACGCGGCTTCGGGTTGCGGGTCAGCGCGCGACCCCTACTGGCTCTACGCCGCCAGCAACCTGGGCAGCATCGCCGGGCTCGCCGGCTATCCGCTCTTGATGGAGCCGTTCTTGACCGTCCGCGCTCAATCGGCCCTCTGGACCGCGGGATTCGCGCTGCTCGTGCTTTTGTTCGGGGCATGCGCTGCGAACGTCGCGTGGAGTGCCGCCGGAGGGCACGAGCCCGGCGAACCCGCGCTCGCCGAGCAGCCCCCCAGGCTGTCGCGGCGGGCGCGATGGATTGCGCTGGCGTTCGTTCCCTCCAGCCTGATGCTGGGCGTCACGGCGCACCTGACGACCGACGTTCCGCCGGTTCCCATGCTCTGGATCGTGCCTCTAGGGCTTTACCTCCTCACCTTCGTACTCAGTTTTTCCCGCATACCATTTCCGCCCCGGTCGTGGGTGGTTCGACTGATGTGCCCAGCGATCGTGTTCTCGGCATATTTGCTAATCGACAGTAGTCTGCCCTATGCGGGTCTGTGCGGGGTGCTCTTTTGCAGCTTTTTTCTGATCTCGCTCGGTTTCCACGGCGAGCTTGCGCGGGACCGGCCGCAAGCGGCCTACCTGACGCTCTTCTACGTCTGCCTGGCCACGGGGGGTGCGCTGGGTGGGGTCTTCAACTCGCTGGTGGCGCCCCGGCTCTTTTCGTGGGTGGCCGAGCTTCCGCTGAGCCTGATCATGGCGGCCTTCCTGCTGCCGGTCCTGCGCCCGCTACGCCGCGACCGGGCAACGCGAGTCCTCGATCTGGTCATACCTGCCGCGCTGGGCGGGGCCGCGACATTGCCCACGCTCGGTGAGCTGCGCCATGCCCTTCCCATGGCTCTTTGTCTGTTGCTGCCGGCAAGGCCTTTGCGCCTGGGGCTGGGTCTGGCCTTGATCCTGGCCGCCTGGCACGTGAGTGTCGAAGCCCGGGACCAGTTGATTCACCGCGAACGGTCGTTTTTCGGCGTACTTCGCATCGTTCGCGGCAGGCCGCTGGATCATCGCCTGTTCCATGGTTTCGTCTGCCACGGCGCCCAGAATATGTCGACGGACCCTCGGATTCGCAACCGGCCGCTGCTGTATTACTATCCGTCCGGTCCGATCGGCCAGGTTTTCCGCGACGTTCTCGGGTCCCGCCCCGCGCGGCCGGTCGGGCTCGTCGGTCTGGGAGTCGGCTCGCTGGCCAGTTACGGCGCGCGGGGGCAGGAGCTGAGCTTCTTCGAGATCGACCCGGCGGTCGCGCGGCTGGCCAGCGACGAGCGCTACTTCACCTTTCTTCGTGACAGTGCCGCGCGGTGCCGGACCGTGATTGGCGATGCCCGGCTGACCCTGCAGGACGAACCGGACCACAGGTTCGGTCTGATCGTCATCGATGCCTTCAGCGGCGATTCGATACCGGTTCACCTGCTGACGCGTGAGGCGCTGCGGATTTACCTCAGCAAGCTGGCTGAAGACGGGCTGATCGCGCTGCATATCACGAACAGTTTCATGGATATCGAGCCCTTGATCGGAGCACTGGCCCAGTCGGAGTCGGTCGTCGCGCGGGTTCGCAACGACAGCCATGTTACCGCGGCAGAGGCACGGCAAGGCAAACAGGCATCGCGCTGGGCCGTCGTGGCGCGAAAGGTCCAGGACCTGGGACCACTGGCGGCCGACCCGCGATGGCGGCCGGCCCGCATCAAACCGGGACTGGCGGCCTGGAGCGACGATTTCGCCAACCCCCTGGCCCTCCTCAACTGGCGCTAGGCCCTGCCCCAACAGTTTTCACCAGGAAGCAGCGAGAATGGATTTGGATCCCGGCTTAGCATCACCGGCTCCGTTTCTCTCGCCCGTGGCGGGTGCGTGTGCCAGGAGCGCAGGATCAGGGGGCTCGAGGTTTTGCCCGCTGCATGCCTGGGCCGTGGCGATTGTGTACTGGATGGCACTCTTGGTGCTATCGGTTGAGCCGCGGCACAGCGGCAATGTCACGTCGCGATACATGACGATCGAATCGGTGGTGGAGCGCGGAACGCTGGCCGTGGAGCGCTCTCCGATGCTCCCGATCAGCGGGTCGCCGGATATCGTGCGGGTCGGTCCGCACGTCTATTCGGACAAACCTCCCTTGCTGTCGGTTCTCTCGGCCGCGGTTTACGCTCCCTTGCATGCGAAGGGGAAAGGGTTCACGCCGGACGACTTCCTCTGGGTCAACCTGGCGCTTGTGAGCCTGGTCGTCGGCACCAGCTCGGCCCTGGCTCTGGCGGCCCTTCGATCGATGCTCCAGATGGTTCCCGCATCGAACCGGGTCGCGGACCTGCTGGCAGTTTCGTGCGGGCTGGGAACCCTGCTCTTGAGCTACGGCGTCACGTTCAACAACCACAGCGTAGCCGCGGGCCTGCTGACGGCTGCCCTGGCACTGGTACTGCTTGAGCCAACCGGTTCACCAAGATTGAAGGTCCGGCGGATCCTGACCGGAGTCCTCGCCGGTGCCGCGGCGGCGATCGACATCCCGGCCGGCGGCGCGATGCTTCTTGGCCTGGGGCTCTGGCTGGCCAGCCGGTCGCGGCGGACGCCCTGGGGTTATCTGGCGGCCGCGGCGGTCCCACTGCTCGTTCACGCCGTCTTGCAGACGCTCGCGACCGGCACGCCGCTTCCCGTGGAAATGACGCCCGAATTGCTCGATCGGCAGGGGTCGTACTGGGCCAGTGAGGCAGGCAGGTACCGCGAAGTCGTGCCGCGCTGGCAGTGGGGCATCGAGCTTCTTTTGGGGCCCCAGGGCTGGCTGACGCTTTCTCCCGTGCTGGTTCTGGGACTCTTTGGGCTGACCGCGACCGCCTTCCGCCGCCTTGATCCGCTGCGGCCCGCGGCACTCGTCGTCGGCGGGGTCGTCGTGGTGCTCCTTGCCTTCTATATCTGGGGCGTCCGAAGGACTGACTTCGCGGGCCTCTCGTTCGGTACGCGGCACATGCTGGCCGTCACGCCAGCGGTTTATTTCTTTGCCGCGGTGATTTTTCTTCGAGCCAGAAGCCGGCTCGTGAAGGCTCTTTTCGTCGTCTTGCTTGTGGTGGGCTTCGTCTATGCCTGGAAAGGGATGATTGCTCCCTGGACGCGCATCGAGCAGCGGACTTCCAGCGATCCGGTTCTTGCGTTCTTACAAAAGGGGACTTTGTATCCCTGGAGCAGTTACAACCGCCTCGGTGGCTCACGTCCCATCCGTGCGCGCTGAACCCTGCAACAGTGGTGGCGTTTTGTAGAAGAAAGCTATTCCGGGTTCGCTTGGTCAGGCAGGAAGACCCGGAAGGCCGTCATCGTGAAATCGATCGAGCGGACGGTGATCCGTCGCGATGAGGTCACCTCGATGTCCAGGCCAACCGCGCGCATTGCAGCACGGGCCCGATTCGCGGGCTCCGGCTCGCTCGAGAAGATAATTGCCCGGGCGCCGGGCGCCACCGAGCCGCCTATGACGGATGGAAAGTCGACATTGTAGATCTGCTGGGCGCAAAAGGCGGAGGCGATGCAGTCGAAGACGAGGCCGTGTTCTTCGCCCTCCCTGTACCAGAAGCGAAGCTGCTCTGGAGCTGGCTGGGACAGGATCGCGGTGGTTGCCTCGGTGATCGCCAGGTACGCGGCCTGTCGATCCCGGTTGTACGCGCGATGGCGGGCCGCCGCGGCCTTCCGCAAGCTTGGGGGTAGGTTAATCTCTTGCTCCCCGATGAGCCGGCAAAGCGACCCAGCGAACCCGAGAATGATCACGAGCACGACGGCTGTTCTTAACCCGGGTCGTCCGAAGCGAACCCATAGCGTTCCGCAGACAATCGGCAAGAGCGCCAGCGTGATGGCCGGGAAGGTCATCTTTTCGACGGCCGGTGCCAGCCATGGCGCGGCGGCGTCGCCGATGAGCAAGCTGGTGACCGCCGCGGCGGCAAGCGTCATGGCCCCCGACTCTCGCAGGGGTCCGGCGAGGTCCGCGAACACCGTTCCTAGCGCCAGGTAAGCAAGCGGATGCAAGAGCGAGGCATAGTAGTACTTCTGAAGCCAGATTCCACGGAAGCAGAACTCGACCGCGGCAAAAACCATGCAGGCGGCCAGATATTGCCAGCCGTAGCTGGCCCGAACGACTCGGACGCCGGGGGATAGCGTTTGCCGGCGGCCCATCGCCGCAGCCCAGAACGAGAGAATCAACACTGGCAAGATGAGGTGTCCCGCCGCGGGCAGCCAGAGGGCGAAGTGGTCACGGAATGGGTTCGGTCCCGTCCCGCTCGCCTGGCGGAAAGCAAACGCGACGGAGGGGCGCAGAAACCAGAATTGCCCGCCCAGCGCGAGATTGACGAAGCAAAGGATCAAGAGCAGGCTGGCACCACCCAGGAGTAACATCCCCCCGGCACGCAGCAGTTCGGCACGCGGTCGGTCGCGAAAGAGAGTCACGAACTGAACAGATAGAACGGGCAGCAGGATGATGTAAGTCAAGTTCGCAATCACAAGCGCGCAGGCTACTGCCCCGGCCGCGAAAAGCCAGCGGGAGCTCGATCTTGCCTCGGCTGCGCAAATGATCAGAAGCAAGGCGACAAGAAAGTAAGCCATCCCAAAGCCGTCCACGTAGTCACGGCCGATGGCGTCCAGGAACGCAGGATTCGCCCCCAGTGCGATCGCGGCGACCAGCGATGAAGCTCGGTCGCACGATCTTCGCAGCACTAGATACAGCGAGAGGACGCAGAGGTAATCGATTCCGAGATGCAGGACGGAATTGGCGATAAGCGGGGGAAAGAGCCGATAAACCAGGGCCCCCGGCAGGATGACGCTTAGCCGCGAGCTGTAATACTGTTCCTGGAACCACCTCAAGTGGTCGGGGAAATTCCGAAAATACCCGTAATAGATCCAGAAATCGCGCAACAGCCTCGAATAGATCCAGTTCGGATCAATGGCCAGGAAAACCCACGGGACAGCTAGCAGAAGTAGCATCCCGCCGTCAGCGCCAACGGCAGGCGCCACGTGCACGCTCCCCTCAACCGCATCGTCTCTTGGCTGGATCGGTAGCTCGGTCTCGAGAACGTCCATCAAGCCATCTTTCTGATCGTTCGGGATTGGCCGCCTTGGTCCTCGGTGGTCAAAGCCCGCCGGATCTTGGCGGCAGCTCAGCCAGTCATTGTCGAGATTCAGGTTGAGCAGGTGGGCGCTTTCCTTTCCACGCGTGGCGGACGATCGCTTCCGGTGCAGGCTGACCATCAAGCACGAGGCTGTCCCAGACGAGCAAGAGGCGAGCGGCGACCAGCTTCCCCCAGAAGTCGGCGCCGCGGGGCGAGAAGTGCCGATCTCCCATCAGGTGAAGATTATAGAGCGGGCTTGAAAGGGGAAGCCGGTGGCGGACCTCCTCGTTTTGAAGCCGGATCTGCTCGTCGGTGAATTGATCGAGGGGGTCGAAGTATTCACGGCCCTTATCCTTGAAAATCCGGGTGAGCTGTCCGGGAAACAGGTGGAGTTGGCGTAGACCGAGCAAGTCTTGCTCTGACGGGGCGGGAACGACGAGCAGATGCCATCGGCCGCGGCGCTGGAGATCGGTGATGCCGTCCAGCCAGGCTGCGGTCTCGCGCCAGTTGGCCTCGCAGGTCATATCGCCGAAATCGTTTGCGCAACAGCTGAGAACCACGAAATGGGGGGCGAAGCTTTTTTCAAATTCGCGCAAGGTATGGAAATACTGTTCCGTGGAGTAACCCAGGTGGCCAGTGTTGAGAACGCTGACTTCGCAAGCCAGCTCGTCCTCAAGGTAGCGGCGAAGCTGCTGGGGCGGCGTTTGCTCATCGCCCAGGAGTGCTCCTTGCATCATCGAGTCGCCCAGGACCATGATCCGCACCGGGGCGCTCAAGATGGGCTCGGGCCCCCGGCATCCCCACGAATTGGTGTACTGGATCGATTCAGACACCACCAATCCGCCGGCTCTTCCAGCGGCCTCGCGCACCGTCGGGGAGTCGGGAATCAGGAATAAGCCCAGCACCCGGTTGAGGCTCAGGCCGATCACCCAAACGGAGCGGTAATGAGGCTTCATCCGATAGGAACGGCCCGCGTTGTCGGGCTCGAACACCTGCGAAGAAAGCAGGAGGGTTCGGTCAAAATTTCCCCAGCGAATCAGCCCAAGTTTCGCGTCCATCCCAGCCGCCTTCAAGAACGCGTCCATCGTTGAACCGGGGCAGATCACCTCTGCCAGTCCCGTCCGTGCAGACGCGATCTCGGCCTCCCGCCGTGCCTGGCGAAGCGACTCAGTATCTTCGTGACGTGCAAAGAAGCCTAGCCGATCCACGAGCCGCGTGTAACCCCGGAGAAAGAGCAGACGGGTTCCGGCTCGCGCCCGCGGAACGGATGCGACCATGAGCAACGCCAGGAGGATCGTCGAAGCCAGAACAAGCCTCTTGAAGGACGCTTCTCGCCTTCGCCAGTCGTCGATGAAGGCGAACGATCGCTGGAAGCTCCCGCCGGGACGATACCGGAGGCTCCGCAAGCGCCAGATCGTGACACGACCGTTCATGGGAAGATTGATGTCAAAAGGACTGCCACGTCCTTGTTCATCCGCCGCTCAAGCTCCGAGAACTTGCCTCGTTCGACAAGTTTCAATTCTACCGCCGCGACCCGTGCTCGAGGGAAGTTCTGCGGAATTGTCGGAGAGTTTTCGAGCACATCGATCGAGACGACGGAAGCCAGTAGAATCAGGCCGCTCGTTACTCGACGCGTAAAATTCATGGTGCCGCTCGCCGTGCCCCCTGATACTGAAACTTTTTTTCCGTTTGCTCCTGGATGGAGGGGCAGAGGGATCACGCTGCAATCCATCGAGCTTCCCACGATCGGGAAGGCATGTGGCTCAAGAGTCTGTCGTAGTCCTAGCCGCACCCTGAGCGTCGTTCGTCATGGCTTGCTCACTGCCCCCCTCGCGGCACCGGAAATTCGCTCCAGCTCGCTGAGTGCCATACGGTCCCCAGGCCGCAGTTCGAGAGATTTTCGCAACTGTTTCACGGCCTCGTCACGGCGGCCAAGGTCTGCGAGTACGATCCCGAGATCGCGCCGGGCGGCAGGATTATCCGGCGCCCTCCGAACGGCTTCCGTCAGTTGCTCTGCGGCCTCGGAAAAGCGCCCGAGCTCCGCGAGGACGCGTCCCAGCGCCATGCGATTCCTTGGCTCTGCCGGATCAAGCCGGACCGCACGGTCGAGCTGTACGGCGGCGGCGAGAAAATCACCGAGCTCAGCAAGAGAGTGACCATAGTCGCGCCGCAGCGCCGCGGAATTAGGTTGCAGCAAAATGGCCGCTTCAAGCTGCTCGGAGGCGAGCTTGGCCTTGCCAATCTGCATAAACACCTGTGCCAGATTCTGTCTTGCTTCCACGAATTCTGGCTTCAGTTGCACTGCCCTTGCATAGTGCTCAACGGCTTCTCTTAGCCGTCCCTGCGTGTGATAGCATGTTCCCAGGTTGTAGTGTCCAGGCGCCCAGTCCGGCTCATACTGGAGCGAACGGATCAGAAAGTCCTGGCCCTCGCGCAGTTGCCCAGCGGTCAATAGTCCTTGGCCAAGACTTCCCAGAACAACGGGGTCTTCCGGGTTTCCCACTTCCAGAGCGTGGGTCCAGAGGCTCACCGAATCATGCCAAGTCAGGCACTGCCTCCAGGTCAGCACACTGCAGGTGGCGACAAGCGCGATTCCGATCGCGAGCACCCAGGTGCGATGCGCCGCGACAAGACCGGCCAGTAAGTGCGCGAGCAGGAAAGTCCACGGCAAGAGCGCAAGATATGCGTAGCGGTCGGCTGCGAGTTGAGTGCCGAAACTGACGAGCCCCGGCGTAGGCGCCAGCAAGGCGAGATAGCTCAGAATCAGCGTCGGGAAGGCTGGCCACTGCTTCCAAACTGATATTGTCAGGCACAGTACGACGAGCAGCCCCAGACTTGCTGCCAGAAAGATCGGCTGTCCCAGGCTCATGTCGTGCGGCACCGCATAGTGAACCTGAAGTCGGATCGGGAGAACGGTCTTCACCAGGTAGAACCAGACCGCGTACGCCGCCTGGGCAAACCGGGCCGAATTTCCCAGGTGGTACGAGGGGGGCATCGCCTCCCGCTTGCTGGCTAGGCTGATCCCGACAAACATGATGGCGACCAGGAAAAAGGGCCACTTTTCTCTGATACCGGTTCGCAGGCCGCGGGGGTCTTGGATTCGTCCCAGTGGATAGAAATCGAGTATCATCAGAACAACAGGCAGCCCCAGAGAAATTGGCTTGCAAAGAAGCGATCCGGTGTAAAGCGCCAGCGAGCAGACCAACCAGCGCCGGCGCGATGCGATTCCTTCCCGACGAGCCAGCAGGTACGCCCAGACCGACAGAACCGACAGAAGTGTGCCGGGCAAGTAACCCTGGCATGATACCCACGCCACAACTTCCACGCGCAAGGGATGCACCGCCCAAAGCAACGACGCGAGCGCAGCGGCGAGAGCAATTGTCCGCTGATCGTGCGTTATCCTCGTCCGCCGGAGCAAGGCGACGAACAGACCAAAGAGAGCGGCCGTAACCATCGTGTGCAAGAGCAGACTCGTCGCGTGGTAGCCCCAGGGACGGAGCTCGAAGACCAGGTATTGCAGGCCAAAAAGCATCCACGCAAAAGGTTGGTACACCCCTACGTGAAAGGTGGTCCAGGCCCAGTGGATATTGCCCCAGCCGAGCCCGCGGTATGCCGTGTTCGACTCGAAATTGAGCTGGTCATCCCAGTTGACAAAGCCGTTATGCAACACTGGCAGAAACGGCAGGGCAGTCAAGACCACCAGGGCGGCGGCGATCCACGTAAACGAGGCTTGGCCACTTTCTCCTGGGTGTCTCAAGGGACGATCTCCCTTGTCTCCGTAACGTGGAGCGCAGCGAGTTCTTGCCTGGCCAAAGCATGGCCGGGGCTCAACCGCAATGTCTCTCTTAGTTGCGCCTTGGCCTCTCCGTAACGTCCCAGTCGCGCCAGTACATAGCCAAGCTCGTAATGCGCCTGCGCCGAATCCGGTCGCCCTCTAGCAACCACGTCGAGATGACAGGCCGCCTGGTCGAATTGTTCTCTCCTAGACAGCTCGGACGCCAGGTTGCGTCGCGCGGGCAGATACAGCGGATCGATGGCAATCGCTCGTTCGTAGGCCGTCGTCGCTTCTGCGGGCCGGTCCTGACAGGCCAAGGACAGACCAAGGTGATACCAGGCGGAATGTTCTCTCGGCATGAGCCGGACGACCTTGCGAAAGCGATTTTCGGCTTCGGCCAGCTTGCCTTTGGCGAGCATGACCAGACCAAGCGATTCCTCGGCAAATGGGTCGGCGGAATCTCCGTACGCCAGAACACGAGTCCAGAGCGACTCACTATCATGCCACGTCTGGCATTGACGCCAGGTTAATACTCCGAGGCTGATTGCGATGAAAATTCCGGCGAAGACCATTCGAGTACACCACTGCTTCGAGAGACCCAAAAGCGACGCGGCCAAGATCGTTATCCATGGAATCGTCGCGAGATATGCGTAGCGATCGGCCACAAGCTGATTACCGAAGGGGACAATACCGGAGTAAGGTAGTACAATCGCCAGGTATGAATAATAGGTCGCCGACAAACCTGGACAGCGTTTCCCCAGGCAAAACACCATGATGCAACCGAGTGTCGCGAAGATCGTAGGCCAGAAGAATTGTGGTAAAGCCAGGTCCACGCGCGAGGGCCGGATATGGTGCGCATGCAGTCCCAGCGGGAACACGGTCTTAACGATGTAGAAGCAAAAGCTGTAACAAAGTTGCAGGGGTCTTGAGATGAGCGTCGTGGCATGAATGGGATGGACGCTTGTCTCCTTTCCCACATAGCTCACGACAGCGAAAATCGTTGCGACGAGTATATAGGGCCACTTCTCCACAATCCTCCTGACAAGTTGCTTAGCATCGCCCATTCGATTCAGCGGAGCCAGATCAAGAGTCAGGAGGACAACTGGCAGACCAAGCGCAGTCGCATGCGAGAGGAGCGATCCTGCGTAGAGCGACAGGGACAAGGCAAGCCATCTCCTCCGGCATGTTTCTCCTTCTGAGTGGCCCTTGAGATATGCCCAGGTCGAAAGGATCGCAAGTAAGGCGCTGGACAAGTAGCCCTGGCACGACGCCCACGCAACCACCTCGACCCGTAACGGATGCGCAGCCCAGACTGCTGCTGCCACCGCTGCCGCGAGCCACCGAGTTTGGTCATCACTCGTCGGTTTGGCCTTCTCCAGTACGCTTTCAATCAATTTGAATAATGCGATTGCCGCCAACGCATGCAGACATAGGCTGCAAAGATGGTATCCCCGGGGCTGCATGCCAAAAGCACAATACTCGAGGCTAAAGAGCATCCACGCGAGAGGCTGATATACGCCGAGATGAAGCGTCGTCCATGCCCAGTGGATGTTCGACCACCCCAACCCACGATAATGCGCGTTGTTCTCGAAGTTTGCTACGTCGTCCCAATTGACGAATTCGTTGTGCAGAACTGGCAGAAAAGGGACGGATGCAAAGACCACGAGAATGGCGACAAGGCAGACGATCCTTGGGCGGATCCGAACGTTGTCGCGTTTCATAGGGGCCCGCTCCTCAATCCGACATTGCCCCTGAAGCAAAAGGCCGAGATTGTCTCGCGCACTCGACACATAGCAACGAAGTTTCGCGGTGTGGCGAATGGCCGAGCCAATTGCCGAGGCTACACTCATGGCGAGCCGCCATCCTGCTCCGCTGCCATGAGCCGGCTCTGCGCGCGCCGTGCGGCCGCATGCCGCGGGTCGAGCCGCAAGACCTCGCTCAACTGTAACATGGCTTCCCGGGTCCGGCCGAGGTCGACGTACAGAAGCGCAAGCTCGAACCGAGGCCCAACCACGTCAGGCCTCAAGCGAACGGCGTTTCCCAAGGCAATGGCCGCCTCGTCGCGCCGGCCAAGCTCGACGAGAGCTCGAGCCAGGAAGAGGTGACCGATCGGAACATCCGGCTCGAGCTGGATCGCATGCCGGAACTGGACCGTCGACTCATCGAGCCTTCCCTCCCGCGCCAGCAGCTCGCCGTACTCTTGCCTCAAACTTGCCGAGTCGGGTCGCAGTCGAACTGCCGCGGCAAATTGCTCCAGAGCCTGCGGGAGACGATTCTGCTTGGCGAAGGCTCTCGCCAGATTCGCCCTTGGCTCCGGGTCGTGAGGATCGAGTTCGACGGCTTCCTTGAACGCCGCAATCGACTCTTGGATCATTCCTCGCCGATCAAGAATCCTCCCGATATCGTTTGCCACCCGTGAGTTCGGCTCGAGATCAAGGCTCCTTCTGAGAACGGCATCGGCTTCATGGACTCGTCCCTGTTGAAGGAGGTCCGCGCCGAGGTTGCCGAGTACGACCGCGTTGTCGGTCTCGCCGCCCTCAATCGCGTGAACCCAGAGCGCTTCCGAGCTTCTCCAAGTGTAACACTGCTTCCAGGTCAGTATGCCAAGCAGTGTCAATGCCGGAGCTGCTACGAGGAGAATTCGCCGGATCGGCCGCGGCTTCATGATCATAAGGCCCTGCGAGAGCGCCAACGCCCACGGAATCATCGAAAGATACGCGTAACGATCGGCCACGATCTGACCGCCGAAGGCCAGCAGGCCCGAGTTAGGCGTGAGAATGACAAGGTACGCCGCGACCACCGCGAGCAGCCAAGGCCTACTTCTTCGCTGGAGAATCGCGGCTGAACATACAGCGCAAGCCGCCAGTAAAGAGATCAGGAAGCGGCTTTCATTTACCGCCAAGTCCGCGGGGAATTGACGGTGGACATGCAAGCCGAAGGGCAATACAGTGCGCACAATATAGAAGCAGAACGCATATGATGCCGCGGCGATACGCTGCGCAGGACTCAGGGACCTAAGCGACACGACTCCCGCTCCGGAGTTCTTGCCCAAGAATGCCATGACAGTGAACGCCGCCGCCACGATCAAGAACGACCATTTCTGGAGCACGGCCCGGCGAACGTCAGAACGGCTCTTGAGCCGCTGCAAGACGGCAAAATCGAGAGCCAGGAGAACCACCGGCAAGCCCAGCGACGTCGCATGGCAGAGCAGGCTGGCGACGTACGACCCCAAGGCCCCTGCAATCCAGCCGAAATGAGCCGGACCTGCCGGCGGATGTGCGGCGAGATAGAAACGGGCTGACAGAATGGCGAAGAACGCGCATGGCAGATAACCCTGGCACGACGCCCAAGCCACGGCCTCAACGCGTAACGGATGGACCGACCAAGAGAGAACCGCGATGGCCCCGGCAAGTCGAGCCAGGCCAGGGTCAAAATCCGGTCGGGCCCGGCGCACGATGGCGATGACCAGAGCGTACAACGCCACCGAGACGGCCCCATGAAAGAGCAGGCTGACGACATGATAGCCACCCGGGCGCAAGCCGAAGAGCTGGTACTCAAGCCCGCAGAGCATCCAGAAGAGCGGCTGATAGACGCCCAGGTGGAGCGTCGTCCAGGCCCATCGAAGGTTGGACCACGACAGCCCCCGGTAATGAACGTTCATCGTGAAGTTGCCGGTGTCGTCCCAGTTGACGAAGCCGTTCCACACGACAGGAGCGAAGGGCAAGAGGGTCGCGACGAAAACGAGAATCGGGACCGCGGAGCGAGCCGGCAATCCACTCTGACAAAAGGCCTTGAAGTGGGCAGGGCTCGATGACGACCCCTCCGCTTCGCTGCCGCTCGCTTCGACCGTGAGGGAGGTCTCAAGGTTCATCACCAAGCCCCCTCCTCCGGCCTCTCATGGACACCAATAAGAGCAGCACCACCGTCGTCAGGCTCAGCGCAAGTCCGCTATTCAGGCCCACGGGATAATAGCTGAAGACCACCCGGTGCTTACCTGCCTCAGGCAAGGCGACCGCGCGGAAGGCGATATTAGCACGCAGGACTGGAACCGTATGGCCGTCAACCGTCGCCGTCCAGCCAGGGTACCAGGTGTCGGCGAGCACGAGATAGCCCGGCGCCGACGTCTCGACCTCGAAAGTCACACGGTTGGGCGTATCCTCCACTCGCGTCGCCGCGGTGTATATTTGACGCGGCCCGGAAGGAAGGTCATCGCGGTCGAGCAAGACTTCCGTCCTCGGATCGAGTTGACTGAGCGCGTCTCGCTCGGTTTCGCCCCGGCGCAAGACGTATGCCCGGCCAACGACAAACCCGCGTGGCAAGGCATCTTGGTTCTCCCAGACCGTGAACCGGCACTCAGTCGGATCGGAGTCCGCGGGCACCGCTGAGAGTGGCAGTTGAATCGTCTTAATGAGTTTCCAGCCGGTGGTCCGAACCGGCCGTTGATCTGTGCTCCGCAGGACAATGAACCGCGCCGACCACAGATCCAGCAACCGGTCGGACGCATTACTCATATCCAACTTACGAAATCCATGAAAATCACTCAGGGGGTAACTCGAATTCAGGGCAACCGCAAGCGCCTGGAGCGGCTGGTCGAGCGGAGCCGGCTCGTAGTCCTGGACTTTCAGCAGCTCGCGCTCTTGTGCCTCCAGGTCCAGGATCTCGCTCTGCTGACAGACGATTCGCCAGCCGCCGGATCGCTCCGCCACGAAGTCCAAGATCGGGTTGGCTCGCGGAAGCCACCCCGGCGACTGGGTCCTTAGAGTCGCGTTTGCAAACGCCGATGATTCAAGGACGCCCAGCGGCACAATCACGATTGCCAGCAGTAAGCCCTTCTCCGGGAAAGCCACCGCCAGCGCCACGGAGGTAATCGCCCCCGCCAGAGCAAACCACGGAACGGCGCGACTGGCCACGCTGCGACTGTCAAGCCGCACAAGAACTTCCTGCTTCGAAGTGCGCCTACCGCCGGAGCTCAGCCCGGACGCACCCAGGATGGCCACCAGCGCCAGGACGATCGCCAGCAACGTGCCTGCCCATCGAACGACACTCCGCCGGGCGATTCCCTTTCCGTATCGGCTGGCCGCAATGGCATCGAGACCCATTCCCGCTAGGGTCGAAACCGCGAGAGCTGAAAGCGACAGCCAACGCCCCGGACAACGCAAGAGCTTAAGGCCGGGGATGTGCGTCACGACCGCATCGAGTGCCGGCACCCGAGGGACGAACGCCAGCAGAAACGCGCAAGCACCCACGGCGACAAGACGTGCCACCGGCTTCCGGTCGTAAATTGACTCCACCACTCCCAGAACCGCCAGGGCGAGGGCTACCAGACCAAACGAGCAGATCGTCTCCCAGTAGAAGATCCCCGGACCTTGATAGTTCGTTGGCCCCCCCAAGGCGAAGGGATGCAGCATCTGGAGCAGATTGGCAAGCCCCGGAGAGCCCAGTCCGTCATTACTGAGCCGGGCGACCGTTGCCGTGTGGCGCAGGAAGATGACCATCGGAATCAGCTCGGCGGCGACCAGTCCCGCGGTCGCGACACCAACCATTACCCAGCCACAAAGCAGCCGCGCCGCGCGGCCCCAATCCCGGACCAGAAGACACCACAGGACCTCCACAAGACACACAAAGGTCAAGGACAAGACAAGGTAAAACGCTTCCTGAAGATGCCCGGCCAGGATCGCCAGCCCCAGCGTCAGCACCAGCCCGACCGAGCTTCGTCGGTCCCCGGCGCGGAAGCCTTCGTACATCAAAAGCGCCCAGGGATACCAGCTCACGATGCAGATGGCCGCCAGGTGCCCCTCGCCACTACGGGCCAGAAGCACCGGCGAGCCCCCGAACGCCACGGCCGCGAAGACCGCACCAACCGTCCCGCCCCCCAGCTTTCTGCAAAGCGCATAAGCGCCCACGGCCGCGATCAGGTGATGGAGCACGAGAGCCCAGCTAATCGTTCGCGCCCCATCGCAAAACCAGAACGGCCAGTTCAGCGGGTAAAAGACCGCGGACTGGAGGTTTCCCAGGAATGGACTTCCTCCTCCCCACCACGGGCACCAGAACGGTAACTGGCCATGGCGGAAGAGAACCAACTGGGGCACCATCCGGTGGGGCAGGAACCAGAAGGTGAGGTCGTTCATCTCACCGTGCTGGTAGCCCAAGAGCATCCTTCCCGGGTGCTCGACCAGCGGCCAAAAGCACGCCAGCACGCTGGCCAGCACAGCTCCGAAGGCCAGGATCGTTCCGGGTGAAACGCGAAAACGCCGGTACATCGTGAGCCACCATACGTTGGGCAAACCACTGGGCTGGAAGAATCAGATTATCGCGAGGTCTTATGAAGGAAGGATGAAACAGAGGCCGGGTGCAACCAGTTTTCCCGCGATGTTCGAGAGCCGGTCCTAGCGGCCCCGGATGCTGGGAAGAGGGCCAATAGGCGCCATGCGCGCCTCGCCTTCCGGCTACCCGCTTGCCCCAGAGTCCGTCTCAAGAGTCAGGTCTTTGAGCCGCACGAGAGTGATCCAGAACTTGATCTTGCCATGCGAGAAGGCTTGCTGCCCGATCAAGCGTCCGTCGAATCCAATGCGGCCCAATCCAGCTCGAGCCTGCTCCAGTACGTCCGGCCGGCTCGACGGAATCGCGATCAGTTGCCCGGTGACGACTCGATATCGCTTCGTCTTACGCTCGCGAACAAGTGGGAAATCGTAGTTAAGGACAGCGAGATCCCGCGTTCGTGTACAGGCTAGCTTGTCGAAGAGAATCGCGTGAGGATCGAACATGTCAAACCAGTACAGCACCTCATTCCTGGCATCGTGATCCTCGACGTACCGCGCGGCGGCGACGATCGCGGCATAGGCGTCGAGTCGGCAGTCGTCGTAGATGTGCATCCGCTGGGCATAGGGAGGCGGCTTGTCCACTTGTCCGGGACGATCAAGCGACTCCCACGAAACAAGGGACGGCAATTCGAGCACCGGCACGCTTCGTTGACTAAAAAACGTTCCCCGCGAAAGATGCATTCCCGCCGCCAGAAGAGCCAGCGAACCGAAGACCACAGCCAAGCGTCGACCGATGGCCATCGACCCAAGAGCAAGCAAAACAAGTGTGAAGGCGACGGGAAAGGGAGCGACAATCTTACCGTACAAGTCCGCCGGAATGGGCGTCACGGCCTGTGCCAAGAGCATCACGGCTGCACCCACGGCCGTCAATCGGTAGCCGCGCGGACTCATCGATTCGATGGCCGGACCGATCACCGCCGCAAGAGCCAGCATCGCCAGCGGAATCAGCATGCTCGCGTAATACCAGATTTGAAGTAGCCTGGCGAATGTGAGGCACTCGATCGCCAGGAAGATGAGCGAAGCAACGACGAACGCGGCAGGCCAGAGCACCTCGGCGCTGAAGAGATCGTGGCGGGCGTTGTCGCGCAACCTCGCGAGACGAAAAAGCGACAGAGTAAACGCCGCCGCGGGAAGCGCCAGCCAGACGGCTGACCAGATCCATGATTCATCTTCGAAATCCCCGTCGAATCGCCCGTTAATCATGAGATGCGCTGGGGGCGCGACCAGCTTGCCCACAAACCTCGTCGAGACCCGTAAGAACCAGATCTCGCCCGCAAAAACGACGTTCGCCGCTGCTAGGATGGCCAGGAGAACCACCCCCCCGAGCGCGAAGTGGGGCAAGCATCGGGACAACCACCGCAGGCGGCTGCCCGGCTGCCCGAGGGCCAAAGCCGTGAGCAGGGGAAACGGAGATAGGACCAGGTAGCCGAGGTTCGCGACTATCAGGGCGCAGGTGCATGAGCCTCCTGCGGCGGCTGTCACGACCGCGGCGCGACCGTCGCCGGCGCGTATCGACTGACCCAAGAGCCAGCAAGCCGCCAGGAAATAGGCAATTCCGTAGGCATCCGAGTAATCGCGGCTGACGGCATCCAGGAAGAAGAAATGGGTGCCCAGAATCAGTGCCACCAGCAATGCCGTCCGCCGTCCGATCGTCGCGGCCACCAGCGCATAAAGCGAACACACGCTCACGTAATAAAGCGACAGATGAACCAATATGTGTGCCGCCAGGGCGGGAAAGAGCGCGTGGGCTGCCGCCAGAGGCAAGAGCAGTGAGAGCCGTTCGCTGAAATAACCCCCCTGGAACTTCGACAGCATGCGCCAAGGATCAAGCGCGTAGCCAAGGTAAATCCAGGGGTCGTGGATCATCGAGGGGAAGATCCAGTTGCGATCGAAGCACAGCAAGACAAGCGGTAAGAGCCCCAGCACCACCAGCTCCCAGGCGAACTTCCCGGCTAGGACGCGCATCGGTGATGAATCGGCGGGCGAGGAATCCATCAGTGCATCACCAGACGATGAAGCACGGAAGCTGGATCGGTAGCCTCGTGAGCCACGGCACCTTGCGCTCCAGAGAGCGGTGCCAAAGACGCGTCGAATGCGGCGGAGGCCCCTCGCGAACCCCTCCGGCCTTTCTCTGCCGGCGGCTCCAGCTCGATCAGCGTGACCGTGAACTCGATTGCCCCGAACGCAATCTCGTGCCGGTCGACCAGCCGGGCGCCAAATCCGATGCCGGCCAGTGCCAACTTTGCATATCGAAGGACCCAGGCAAGCAAGGATTCCGGGTCCCTGGTCGGGCTGGCGTCAGTCATAGTCAGCCTCCCCAGGCCCTCCGCACTTGACCGGGACCTGCGGCTCTTGACGATCGCCCAAAGTGGCCGAAATCGTTCCCGCGCGCGGCAAGCGCCCTTTGAGAAGCTGGCGAACCGCATACTGCGGCTTGCGATTGACGTTCAGGTGCAGCCGCCCGATATATTCCCCCATGATCCCCAGAGCCATCAACTGGATTCCTCCCATGACGAGGATCGAGATGATAATCGAGGCGAAGCCGGGAACGGCGATGCTCGAGAGTAGGTAGAGAAAGAGGAAGAAAAGCGCGGTCAGGAAGCCGCCAATCGCGGCGCAAAACCCGACCGCGGAGACAAACTGAAGGGGGAGCAGAGAGAAGTTGGTGAACAGGTTGAGCGTTAAGATCAAGAGGCGGGCAAGTGAATAGCCAGAGCGGCCCACCGCGCGGGGATGGTGCTCGACGGCGATTTCACCGATCCGCTGCGTGTTCCAGGCCAAGAGTCCGTCCACGAACGTGTAGTTCAGGTTGTAGGGGAAAATGGCCTCCAGCAGCTCACGGCGCATGATTCGGAAGGACGAAATCGGAATCGACGAGTGAAAAACCTTACGGTAAAACGCATTGACCAACAGCGAGCCCAGGTTGCGCCAGGTCGCCTGCCGCTTGGCACCTTGCGGAGTGCCGTAAACCAGGTCGAAGTTTCCTTCGAGTATCGTGGTGACCAGCTTAGGCACCTCTTCGGGAGGGTTCTGAAGATCGTCGTCCATGGTCACGACCAGCCGCCCGCGAGCCATCCGGAAGCCGCACATGAGCGCATTGTGCTGACCGAAGTTGCGCATGAGCTGGACGGCCACGATCCGCTCAGGATGCTCGGCCTGCAACTGGCTCAAGACCTGCCAGGCATCATCGGGGCTACCGTCGTCCACGAAGACGATCTCGAAATCGGGCGTGATCGATTCCAGGACGCTCAGAAGCCGAGAGGTGAATAATCGGAGCGTCGGCGCCGAACGATAAACGGGCACGACGATCGAGAGCTCAGTGGGGAACAAGGGATGCGGCTCCGTCGGCTGTATCTTGTGCGAGCCAGAAATGAAAGACGCTCGAATCCTCGATCAGCTCGTATCCTGCCCTCTCGTAGAGGAGGCAGGCTCCACGGTTCTCCATTTGAGTGGCGACCCGCGACACCATCGCGCCGCGGCTTCGGAACGCATCATGGACCGAGTGAAGAAGGGCCGCGCCAATTCCCTTGCGCTGGAAACCCGGGTCGACCGAGACGAGCCCAATGACACCGCGACTACCGTCGATGGAACCGGTGATAAGACCTACAAGGCCCCCATCCGCCTGTCGCGCTACCAGAACGATGTCGGCGATCTGTCGCGTCGCACTACGCATGCCCCATGAAGTATACAAACGCTCAAAAACTCCGGAAGGAATGCTTGTGTCCGTCCGGAAGCGACTATACTGGCCCGCCAGCAAGCTCAAGGCAATGATCTCCTCTGAAGCCGGCCCCGCCGGATACTCCTCAACAGCAGGAGGGCCGGGAAGTCTGGGGCGGCGGGGCTCGGCGATCTCGAGCGACCTTTGGAAAACGGCCCGCCGGTCAATCAGGCGCCCTCCCCACCTTCTCAGAAGGTCTTCGAGAACGGGGCGTTTCGCGTCCGAGCTCCAGTAAACCAGTCGAATTCCTCGACGCGTCCCTTCCCGAAGGGCGCTATGGATTGCCGCGTCGTCGAGGTCGGTCTGCACGATCCGTGCAACCGGGAACCCGAAAAGCTCGGAGTCCCACTCCAGTAGGGCGAGGTCGGCGCGAAGCTGTGGTCGATCAGAGCGCCCCGGCGGGAGAAAGGTCATGGCCTTGTCTTTCGCTTCCCGGAGGGTTCGTCGCGGATCTCGCGAGCAGTACGCCGCTGACGCTTCCGACCCGCGCCACTTGCACGTATTCTGCGACTTGCCGCGCCACTCGTCTTTGTTCCTCCTCCGTGATTTCATAATACATCGGCAGACGTAGCAATCGGCCGCTCAGCTCTTCGGTGAGGGGAAGGTCGCCCTCCGAGTACCCAAAGGTCTGTCCCATCGGTGAGGAGTGCAACGGAATGTAATGAAAGACCGCGTGGATCCCGTTCTGATTTAAGTGCGCAAGCAAACCGTCCCGGGTTTTCCGATCTGGTAGCAGAATGTAGAAGAGGTGGAAGTTCCCCAAGCAATCTTCGGGCGTCACTGGCAGCCGCAACAGCCCTTCACCCTCAAGGGGCTTGAGGAGTTTACGATAGCGCTGATGGATGGCCCGGCGCCGCTGGCTAATCTGGTCGAGCAACTCGAGCTGGGCAAAGAGAAACGCCGAACAGATCTCGCTGGGTACATACGACGACCCGACATCCACCCAGGTATATTTGTCAACCTGGCCGCGGAAGAACTGGCGGCGGTTGGTGCCCTTGTCGCGGATGATCTCCGCACGGTCGATCAGCTCGGGATCGTTGATGCAGAGAGCGCCCCCCTCGCCGCAGATGTAGTTCTTGGTCTCGTGAAAGCTGTACGTCCCCAGATCGCCGATCGAGCCCAGCGCCTGGCCACTATAGAACGCGTTGACCCCCTGGGCGGCATCTTCCACGACCTTCAGGCCGTACTTTCGCGCAATGGCTGTGATGCGCTCCATCTCGCAGCCGATGCCGGCGTAATGCACCGGAACGATGGCTCTTGTCTTCTCGGTGATGGCCTCTTCGATCAGGCTATCATCGATATTCAGCGTGTCGGGCCGGATGTCGACAAAGACCGGCCGGGCGCCCAGCCGGACCACGGCGTTGGCCGTCGACACGAAGGTGAACGAGGGCATGATGACCTCGTCGCCCTGTCCCAGGTTTAAGAGCATGGCCGCCATCTCAAGCGCGGCGGTGCAGGAGGGGGTCATGAGCACCCGCCTGATCCCAAACCGCTCTTCCAGCAACCGGCTGCATTCCTGCGTGTAATGCCCATCGCCGGAAATGTTTCCCAGCGTGACCGCCTGAGCGATATAGTAAAGCTCCTTGCCGGCGATAAACGGCTTGTTAAACGGTATCTTCGGCGCAGATGGCATTTCGGAAACCTTCCAGTTGCCTGCTCGTTGACGCGGGTTGGTGGGATCGACGTCGCTGCCCATCGAGCGTGGCTCTATTTCTCAAAAATCTTAACCCGATCTTCGAGCCTCGGAAAGTCCACCGAACAAACATTAACACACCCTTAACGCTATCCACATCCCGAACGGCTTGTCCAGCCAGCGCCTTGCGGCAAGGCACTCCTGCGACCGATCGCAAGCACCGACGAACCCAGGAGACGACGCGACTGACGCGCACCAAACGGAACTTCGCACACCATTCACGCCGGCATGTCCACATCGATGAGAGCAGTAGACTTCAGGGCCGGCAGGTCATAAACAGGTGTGTGTAGGGCAACCGCAGGAGGTCGTGGCAGACTTCAGCGTCAATGTCGGTGAACACCCTCCGTGCAAGCTCGACATAGCGGTCTTGCGCGCGTACAAATCGGCCCCGGTCCAGGTTCAGGAGTAAACGGGCAATGCGCGATTGCCCTGGCACGAAGGCGGGGTCGTGAGTCGTCAGATGACCCGAAGGTTTCAGTGCCGACCGCGCCAACCTCAGGACCGCGAGGACCTCGTCGTCGTTGAGATGATGAAGCACTCCGTTGGCCATCACGATGTCAAATGACTCGTGCTCACGAAGAACGGTCTCAGTGGCGGATTCGCACCGGAATTCTCCAAGCGATCCGAACTGCTTCCGCGCTGCGTCGATGTACCGCTTGTCGAGATCGATTCCCAGGTAGCTCACCGGCGGCAGATACTTGAGGATATCTCCAGTACCGCAGCCGACGTCGAGGATTCGGTCTTGAGGTTGGGGCTGAACGTAGCGTTGCACGTAGATGCTCCGAAAGCGCCCCGCGATCGCGGAGTTGAACCTCGTGTATACGGCGGGGATTGCGAGCAACTGTTTCATGGGATCTACCTGGGGGGCGCGAGCAGCGGCCAGGGACAACAATCATGCAAGGCGGGAGTTTGCTCGCGAGATCGCGTGGCGGCCCGGCTGTGCAAACGACAACCCCAGCCGGGGAAAGAATGAATGAAGCGCTCATGCCGAACCCGGGAGGGCGAAGAGAGGGTAACGTCAACGATTGGAGCCTGGCAAGGCGGGAGCGGTAAACTGGGCATCCGGGCGCGTGCGGCCAAGGCGAGATGTGTCGTCGTCAGCCTCCTTGCCAAGGGGACGGATCAAATCGTACCAGTGCTGCCAGGCTTGCGCCGCCTTCTTGCGTTCTTCCGCCGCGGAAGGGTTGGCAGGACCGTGCCCGTCGATCTTCCGGCTGAGCAACTGGAGACCCGTCCGAGCCGCGACGACGACGCTTTCCTCACGATCGGTCAGGGCGCCGATGAGGTCGGGCACGACATCGAGATCACCGGTCCGGCCCAGCGCCCAGGCTGCAACCTCTCTTAATCCCGGATCGCGGCTGGAGAGCATTCGGCGGAATCGATCCTTGTAGGGACGTAGCACGTCAGGGCCCTCTTGGTAGTAGCGCTTCTCTAGGCCCAAAACGGCGCGATCGGCGGACTGGACGCGATTGTCTTCCAGAGCCTTGATCATCTCTTCGGCGGCACCGTTCATGGGCCGGCTGACGATCCTGCCGGCGGCCACGGTGACGGTGGTCAGATCAGTGGGCAGGTAACGTCCCCCGATAAGCGTTCCCCCGCCGAGTCGCTGGCGGGCTCGCTGAATCGACTTCGCTGTCGATCGCGTGAGGAGCAGAATTGCCCAGACTGTGTTGACTTCCTGAGATACCGCTTGAGAAGCCCAGGAGCCATCGGGATTCTGCGTCGACAGAACAAAACTTCGCGCCCGCTCGAAGAGATCCGAATTCCCCAGCATTCGACGGTCCGCGAATGCCCACATTCTCTCGATTCCATACAAGGAGTAGTAAGCTGAAACGCCAACGATCGCCCCGTTCGATGGGTCGAACTTTCCATTCAGCCACTCCATTCCCATACGAACGCCGCGTTCGATCTGTCCTCGCGGGACAATCCGCTTGTAGTCCCTGTCTCGCTCCTCGCCTGTCAGGCGAATCAGCAAAGGGCTGATGTTCTCAAGACCATGGAGATGGGCCGCCAGTTGTCGATCGCAGAGCAGCAACGACCCGACCCCCGCGGCTGTCGCCGAGATCCATTCCGAGTAAGTCACTTCATCCGGATGATAACTCCATCCCCCACTGCTTCGTTGAACGGAAAGGTACCAGGCCGCGGCGCGGTCCCAGACCGAGGGGGGCACGTAGGCTCCGGAGTTGGCGCACTCCCAAAGTCCAAGCAAGGCGTACTGGGTGATCGACGTGTCGCCCACGGCCCGGTTGTCATAGTCCCAGGACCCATTCGGTTTCTGTCGGCCGATCAGGTGCGCGGCGATGGGAACAATCTTCGCCCGTGACTCCGCTTCCTCAGCGTTCGCCAGTGCCATCGCGACCACGGCGGCTTCGTAGATGCCACCGCCGCTGCCCCTCTCCGGCAAGTATCCCGTGGCAGTGATCCGGGTGCAGATTTTATCAAGGCACTTGGCAACAACCGGATCACTTGCAGGTGCGCCGCTCTTGAGCAGACCCAGCGCGACCATGGCGGTTTCACCGACCATCAGGTTCGCGGCTCGACCTCGAAGGTATGCAGCTCCCCTGGTGATGGCCGCCTCATCTTGTTGCGCGCTTGCCGCGGCGACCGACATTATTGGGAGCACGAGCAAGACAGCAACAAGTGCCGGGTCAGGAACAAACAGCCAGCCCGCGATCGTTCGGAGCATGCTGGCAACGCCGAAAAGCGGAGCAACCAAGCCCTCACATGCATTCTTCGACGTTGGAAGTAACTGCCGCAAGAGGCACACTCCGCACTCGCGCCTGCGAACCGGTCAAGAAACTCATTCTACTCGAGCCCGAAGACGCGGATAAGTAGACGGCGTGAACGCTTCGTGCAAGATTCTTTTCACCTCGCTCAACGATGTGGCGCACTGGCGTCTTGCTCGCGGTCAAGCACCGCCCTTGGGTCGCAATCTCGAAGCAAGTGAACCCTTGAAAAGAAAGGGGGAGCACGGAAATAATCCTGCTCTGCTGGGGATGAAAGCCCCGCGAGTAGGGCCGTGGAGTTTCGGCGGCTCGAGACGCACCTTTCCCGTGCTTTCCGGAGACTGGCTCGTGCCGGGGAATTCCGAGAGTCACGCCGATGAGTAAGCCGACGGTCTGGACCGGACCCGTCTCCCGCGCTTCCGAATCGAGCGTGGCGATTTGGCGCAGGGCGGCCGGTGACGAATCGATCATGCCGGTCATCGGGTGCGATCTTCTTTCGACAATCTGGGTTTCCCGAATGGAAGCCAGGCAGCACGCGCAACACACGATAACGGTCAGTCGAACCGCGCTTCCCCTTTGCAACCCGCGAATCAACTCGCTCTCGGAAGCAACGCCAGCGCCGGGTAAGGTGCAGCGAAATGGCTAGCCAGGTCTCGTCCGCACCCGAAGCGGTCGTCAGGGTCCGCCTTTGGGCCCGTGAGTTGTTTTCGCAAGTCCCATTGCTCGCTGCCCTGACCGTAGTCGGACTTACCCTCGGAGGGTTAATCATCGGCTATCAGCCCGTCGGTGATGATCCCGACTTGATGTACCGGCCGATCAAGAT
>JBKQMU010000267.1:0-8078 GCA_052146555.1 Isosphaeraceae bacterium | reverse complement strand
CCCCCGATCGTCGGATCGGAGGCTCGGGCCTCGAGCCGGCCGGCTTGGGTCGTGGGAGTTGGAGGAGTTCCATGCATACGATCGGAGTGGTGCTGCTGGCGGCAGCGACCGCTGGCGACGGATTCGGCTACAGTAAGCCCGACGTCGGTTTCAAGAAGCTGCTGCGTCCCCACGCCGTGGTCTCCGACGGAGCACCGCCGCCAGGGGGTCCGCAATATACGGCCGCAACCATGGCAGGTGGTCCCGGAGCTGGCATGGGACCCGGCGGACGACGTTTCGTCAACACCAAGAGCCAGGTCTATTTCCTTGACCCCGACGGCATGAACGTCGGCTGGCAGAGCGGCAACGGAGTCAATGGAGAACGGACGTACCTGAGCACTCAGCTTGTCGTCCCCGCCCGCTATAACTTCAACCAAGGTTATATTTACCGGCTGAAGCTCTCGAACATTCCAGGACGCCAGGGCGCTGCGCTCTATCCGACGATCGAGGTGGCTCCCACGACCCCCGCGACCGACGCCTATCTCGCACACAATGCGATCCCGGTTCAGTTCACCGCCGAGGACTTCGATCAGGTCATCGACGGCGGCAACTTTGTGACCAAGGTGATCTATCTACCGGATCCCAAGTATCAAGAGCTGGCCGTCTCGGGCGTCGAGACTCTGGTCTCGACTCGCCTCGAGCCCGGCGTCGACCCGATTCTGGAAGCCGACAAGCGAGGCACGATCTTGCTCATCGCCCGGCTCGGTGCCATCGACCTCGAGATGCCCAGCGGCCCGGTCGGCGGCGGAGGAGTCGGCGCACCGATCATTGGCGCCCCGGTCGTCCCTGGAACCGTGATCGGCACTCCAGTCCCTGGAACCGTGATCGGCACTCCAGTCCCTGGAGCCGTGATCGGCACTCCGGTCCCTGGAACCGTGATCGGCACTCCGGCTCCGATGGTCGCCCCGGTGACCGAGGTCCCGCCGGGTAATCTGCCGCCTGGCGTGACGCCTCCGCCACCGGCTCCCGCGAACTCGATTCCGCTAGATATTGAACGGGCCCCCGCGCCAGCTCCGGTCGCACCCAGCCCGAACCCGGCCCCGAGCACTGCGCCAGCACCGCCGGCTCCCGGCAATACAACCCCGCCGGCTGCCAAGCCCAATACCACTCCCTCGAACCCGCCGTCGGCTCCGCTGGAGGATGAGCCCAAGAACTGAGCTTGCCCGCTCTCCTGCCCCGGGCTCATCAGGCGTGTGAATCCATCGAGTCGCGGAGAGCTCAGATCCGCCAAGACTCACGAGCACCCCCGGTGGAACCCTGCAAAAGGGCGTGTTCCTCCGGGGTTGTTTTGGAATTGGCCGAAGCTCGCGAGGTAGCAGACCGACTACGCCAGAATTGTCTGCCTCAGGGTGGCTCTGGAGGAGCGAAGCGACACCACAGGTGGGCTATCGCGTGGGCCCTAAGCTATGCCAACTGGGGCATTCTGCCCCAGCCACCCATGGACCATTTTTGCGTAGTCGGTCTGGTAGGCTCCGCCGTTGGGACCATCCGAATCGACAGTCCACTCAAGGGCTTCCCCGATTGCGTCGGGCTCTTTACCAGGATCGATAACGATGAGCCGACACACGCTCAATGGCGCCGCCCCGAAGCGGATGCTAACCTGCCTCTTGGCAGCGCCTGTTCTGATGTTTGTTCTCGTTCCCGGCCGCGTGCAGGCGCAGCCCGGTAGCCAGAATGGGGCCGGACCTGGACGGCCATCGGCTGACGCCGCCACTCCGGTCGCTGAGCCGCCGCAACCGGGGGTTGCCCCTCACAGCCCGACGCCCGGCGTGCCGATCAGTGCTCCCCCGGCGCTGGGTTTTCCCCCCGGCGCCTCGGCGGTCGGCCCGATCATCACGCCCGAAGAACATGGTCCCGAAGGTCCCCCATTCCTTGATCCAAGCGTCCAGATCGTTCGCTTTCAAGGGCCCGAGGGGCTCACCGTGGAGGTCCTCGCGCCCTCGCCAACCCCGGTATCCATCGGCGACGGCGGCGGCATCATGACCGTGGGCTTGCAGCGCGGCGTCGGCTACCGCTTGCGTCTGGCCAATATTACCGAGCGACCTGGCGCGGAAGTCTTTCCTGTCATTGAGGTCGTGGGGCACCTGCACCGGCCGCGGGAGATCGAGCCGGGCAAGTACCCCATTCGCGTGGTCTTCACCGATGAAGAGCTCTGGGACGTCGTTGACCGCGGCCGGCTCGTGACCAAGGTCATTTACCTGGAAGATCCCGAGCAAGCGATTCCGGTCAAGCTCGCCAAGAACCAGATTCCGGTCGTCACCTTGAACCCCACCGAACAGCCGCTCAAAGTGGCCGCGGCGCTGGGGCGGCCGATCGCCATCGTGCGGATCGGCGGTCGCCGGCCTACCGTCGAGGAGATCAATGCCGGAGCCACCGGCGATTGCGGCTTGGACGCGGTGGTCGCCAACGGTGTGGGGTGGTGTCCGTACATCGGTACGACAGGCGAACCCTGCGAGCAACCCTGCGGCCCGGTCTGCGCGCCACTTCCCCCCGGGACCCGGCCCGTCTTGCCGCGCGACGAATACCTTTGCGACGGCGGCGACCAGGGTGAGCCAGCCGGGGCCGGAGGCGGCGGCGCTATCACGGGTATCGATCCCCGCGACGCGGTGATGCGATTCGACGTCGGCCTGGGCGACCGCCGGCAGCCCCGCATCCTGCCGACCAACCGCGTCTGCGTCTACGCCCCCAGGTTCGCCGAGGTTCACATCAGCACCGGAACCAATGAGGCCGTCGAAGTGCACGGTGCCGCGCTGGGCCGAACGACCGACAAATCTGTTCAAGCCCAGGGGCTCTCCTACGCCCGCCGGCTGGTTCAGAATCAATCGCCCGAGCTAGCGCGCCAGCGCCGACGGGCGCAGGATCTGGACGGCCGCGTCGTCGCCGGTGAAGACTCCAACATGCGTGGCGCTGATATGTATCACAACGTGCAGCAGGTCAAGGTCGACTCTCAGAAGCAGCCCGCCGAGATCGCCCGCAACCGAATGAAGCCCGCACTCATGAAGGAGAAAATCCGGATCGAAGGCATCAAGACCGCCGAGTCGGCCGTCATGACCGGGCTGGTCGAGAGCGTCAGCCAGAACGTCAAGACGTGGAAGCCATACGTGATGACCGGCGTCGAGACCCCTCCGAATCGACCCGGCATGGCGATCATCAAGCGCGTGAGCGCGACCGAGGCCGAGCCCGGCGATACGCTGACCTTTACCATCACGTACCGCAACATGGGCAACACGACCATCCGCGCCGCGACGATCGTCGACAGTCTCTTGCCCCGGCTCGAATACGTGAGGGGCTCGGCCAAAGGCCCCCGGGACACCATCTTCTCGACGGCCGAGAACCGCGTCGGCTCGACCGAGCTGAAGTGGGAGCTTCCCGGCGTCATTCCCCCCGGTGCCTCGGGTCAAGTCTCGTTCCAGGCGGTGGTGCGGTAAGGGCACAGACTCCGGGTTCTCTCACCGCGCTCACGTGGATGGGCGCCTTCCAAGAGGCGCCCACAATCTGGTGTAACCCCCACGCCACCTTGGGGCCAGCCCCAGGGGGGTGCCGGGATGACCAGGAGGGGGAGGGGGCTGCACCAGCGGACCCACCGAAACTGCCCGCCACCCAGCCGATTCTTGCTCTTCCATTGTGAGCGGCAGCCCCGATATACTTATGTTCCGTAGGTACTAGCACTGTTGTCGGGCTCTCTCAACTTTGGAGACGCATCAATGTCTGCTAGTTGCGGACGGTGGTGCTTCTCGGTAATTTGTTAGCTTCCAATTACTGCTTGGAATCAAGGCTAGAGATATGTAGCGCAAATGAGCGAGACCATCGCCTCGGTAGATGATGGGGCACTGGACTGGCGAGCTTTCCTGACCGACCAACCGCCGGGAAGACGTGCTTGTGTCGACAGGGCCGCCTACAGCGAAAGCAGACTAAACCGGTTCCCCGGCCTTGGAAAAGTCAATCTACCGGAGTTACAGCTCTACTGTGATGGGAATTGCAAAAGCAAAGCGTTCTGCAAAGGCAGCGTAGCGGCGTGGGGTGAGCTATTTCGTAGCATCGAGTCAGAGCCATCCCAAAGAGCTGTCAGGCCGCCGGCCGACGACTTGCCGTGTGATTATGTGCTTAACTATGCCTGTGAGAAGTGCGGCAGAGTGGTCAAAAGCTACTCGGTACGATTCTGGAGTACTGCCGCTTCAGAGGAAGCGGTGGGATTAGTCGATGTGCAGAAAATCGCAGAATGGCCCCCATTTTCGCCTCGCACACCGAGCAAGGTGATAAGCCTCCTCGGCCCCGACCGCGATCTCTTCCTAAAGGGCAGGCGGGCGGAAATTGAGGGGTTGGGGGTGGGTGCATTCTCGTACTATCGCCGCATCATTGAGGGGCAGAAGAACCGACTCCTTGACGAAATAATTCGCGTTGCTCATTACGTCGGCAGCCCAGCCAATACTATTACCGAGTTGGAAGCCGCGAAGACGGAGATCCAATTCAGCAAGGCCGTGGACAGCGTGAAGGACGCCATCCCGCCCGTCTTGTATATTAAGGGGCACAACCCGTTTACCCTCCTTCACAGCGCTCTGAGCGACGGCCTTCACAATGCATCTGACGAAGAATGCTTGGTTGCGGCGAGCGACATTCGCCTTATTCTTATTGGATTAGCGGAGAGGTTGACCGTAGCGATGAAGCAGCAGAAGGAATTGGATGACGCCCTCAACCGCCTATTGAATCGGAACAAATGATCGTTGCGCGCCCCACCAGGTGGGTACACCCGCAACGGCTAGACTACTACCCGGAGGTGTTCGCGAGGCCAGCGTAGCCCATCACGTCGGCAGGTCTGCGAATGCCTCAATGCTCTGCGCCTGGGCTAGGCCTCGGAGGGTCATGGTCAGCCAGCGGATCCCGGCTCAAGGGACGAACGACGCCCTCACAGCACTTGAGCGGAGTGGGATTCCCCTCCTGCGCACCCGGCAACGCGGAGCCGTCCACTTTCAATGGCGTCCGATTGGGATTACCGTAAAACTGTTTCTGAATGATCGCGATCAGCCTTGATCGCGACGTCTGCCTTGAGGAAGAATGAACTTGTGACACCAATTATTCTCTTATCTGCTCGCGGTAAATCGCTTGACAACGAGCCCAACCGTTGTTAGAAGTTGGGTTTGGAGCGGGATTGCGGCTTGCGGCGGTCCCTGGCGTTCCGCCCCGCTGTCTGACGGTCAGTCGGCTTTGCCGGAGACCTGAGACGGGTCTCGCGAGAAGCGGTTCGGGTGCGCACGGGAGATTGCTGCAACCGAACCCACTGGCTCGTTTCCCCCACTTCGGCGCGTCTATGGGCGACGGGACTGACGAGCCCGCGGGCGGGCGCCTCCACCGGGACGCATCCGATCCTGACCTGCCGTGCAGGAACCAAATGGAAGAGACTCGACGACACCACAACAGGAGCCCCAGGAGATGCGACTCAGTTACTCCACCCCGCGTGCTTTCGGCTGGCCCCGCGGTCCGTCCCCTCGCCGTTCCCTGCTATCGGGCGTGACCCGTGTGGTGCAGGCCGCCTCAGTCCCTCTTTTGATTCTCGCAGGCATAGCCCTTGCCCCACGCGAGGTCAACGCCGATTCCATCTATTATCTCCAGAATTACCCTGCGGTCCAGAACGGTTTCACGGTCTCAGGCACGATCACGACCGATGGCAGTACCGGCACCGAAACAAACACCAACTTCATCACGAGTTTCCACGTGACCATATCCTACCCGGCGATGGATGACTACGCTCCTTTCGTCTTTCAATCCGGCGGCTCAACCACCGCCACCATCCAGGGCTCCCTGGATGTGACCCCCTCGTCGATCACGCTGGGCCCAGCCCCCTCAGGTTTGTCAATATTGGATACGTCAGGCCTCGGCGAAGGATCTGGGATCAACTGGTCCACCACCTCTTACAGTGCGAGTTACAGCGTGATCGCCCTTCTGACCGGCCTTACTGGCGGCCCCGGGGGCGCCCAAAGTGTTCCCCACCCCTGGGACCTTACGCCCAGCACCATTACCACCATCGCCGTCGCCACAACCACCACCTCTAGCGCCGTCCCGGAACCCTCAACTCTAGTGATGTCGGGGTTGGCGGCTGTTTGCGGCCTCGCCTACGGCCTGGTTCGCAGACGCCAGGTGCAGCGACGGCAGGGCGCAGGAGGGAAACCCCAGCCAACCGAGTGAGCGAGGCTAATTGGTGTCGGTTCATTTTTCGGCAGGAAAAATGAACCGACACCCGCCCCCGTTCCAACCGAGGCCGAGCCCGGCGATACGCTGACCTTTTCCATCACGTACCGCAACATGGGGAACACGACCATCCGCGCCGCGACGATCGTCGATAGCCTCTTGCCCCGGCTCGAATACGTCAGAGGCACCGCCAAGGGCCCCCGCGACACCATCTTCTCGACGGCCGAGAACCGGGTCGACTCGACCGAGCTGAAGTGGGAGCTTCCCGGCGTCATTCCCCCCGGCGCCTCGGGGCAGGTCTCGTTCCAAGCGGTGGTGCGGTAAAGGCACAGATTCCGGATTTTCTCGCCGCGCTCGCGCTCATGTGGGGGCCTTCCCAGCAACGTTCAGAATTCGGTGTAACTCCAACGCTACAAAGCCGATGCTACCGAATTCGATCGAAATCGTTGGCGATGTCGTAAAATGAGTGTAACGGCAGTGTTCAGGCTGCAGGCGATCGGAATAACCGAGTCCAGTCCGGTCTGTGCTTCTTCTGCGCTTTCGATGGAGACGACCCCTTTCCGGTTCGGCCGGAGCGGGAATGCCAAGGGAAATCAGGGGTTGGTGGGGCGGCTGGCGGTCTTGGAGTACCGAGAATGCGAGAGAGCCCATTACTGGCAACACGTTGGCCAAGTGGTGTGGAGCAACGCCTTCAAAGCAGCGCGCGGAACCCCTCCTGCCGGAAGTGCTCATCGTTGGTCAGGACGTCCGTGAGGCCGCGAACCCGCATCACGGTCATGGAAGTGCAATCGGTAAGGCTGTACCCCTTGTCCGGGCGGTTCTCGTAGAAAGCGAGAGCGTTGAGGAACGAGTCGTGGGTCTGAGGGACGACCTCCACCGAGCGGTCCTCCAGGATCGAGCGTACGGTCAGCACGGCGACCTCGCGGAAATGGCGACCACGTTCGGCGAAGAACGCGAGGAACTCGGTGAGCACCTCATCGGTCGTGACCAGACACCGCGGGGCGAGCGAGCGGGCTGCGGCGAGGGCCGCGCTATTCCACTGATCCCTCGGGTCGGTGAGCGCCACCCAAAAATTGGTGTCGGCGAAGACGTCGCTCATGGGGCGGGCTTCTTCGGTGCTCCGTAAAGGTAGTGGTCGAGCTGGTAGGAGGCGTCGCTCGGGATCTTGGCCCATTCCTCATCAGGTACACGGCGTGCGATCTCCGTGATAACCTCCCAGAGCGGCTTCTGTGTCCCGGTGGACGCGTTACGGCTCTCGGCACCCGCTTCCTCGGCTTTTGCTGGCTGCTCCTGCTGCCGCATGCGGAGGAGAGCGTCCTCAAGGACAGCATCTTCAGAGAGGTAGCGTCCCGACGCCACCTGTGCGGCGATGAAGCGGCGGGATTCTTGAGAGAGGTGAACGTTCATCAATCGAGCCTCCAGGCAAAATTCTCCGTCTAGCCATCCAAGCTTACCCCAAGGGGTTTGTCGTTAGCAAAACGGGGCAATCCCATCCAAGATACAAAAGCGATCGTCCTCCGGGTCTAGGATTCCGAGGTGATCCCGATGAGTGACCGTACGTCGCGCCCAACGCCCGGATCGAGCACCTGAACTCGACCAAGAACGTGGCAATGTCCCAAAATGAAGAAGGTTGTACCCGAAGGGCCGGTGGAGGCGCGGGCTTGTGCGCAGGCCGGACCGGCCTTTCGGGTACAACCTCATTGAGCGAAGCCGGTTCGGGGTGGGCCGACTGCCCCCCGGCCGGGACTGTCTCACGCAGCTACTGCGGGAGTTGACAGTTCTTGGGTCAGGTCGGCGGGATCAGATTGAAGCAGCGTCCAGAAGTCGTAGGTGGGCAGTTCCAAACCCAAGGCTCG
>JBKQMU010000266.1:0-11581 GCA_052146555.1 Isosphaeraceae bacterium | reverse complement strand
AGAGGAATTCACCGCCGTCTACTCCGTTGTCCTGGTTATGAAAAAGGGCCGCGAATTCCCGCGCGCCCGCGACCACCTGGACCTGGAACTTAAAATCGTAGGACGACAAGGACGAGTCAGATAGGATGAGCCTGCCGCCCCCAGCGCGCTGAGTCTGCACGAGGTCTTGCCCTTCGATCCGCCATTCCCCTGAAAGGATGATCGCCTTCCGATCCGGCGATCGCGCCGCGTTCTTCGCTGGTTGTCGAGGCGGCTCAGTCCCGACGTTCCCGGCCGGGGCCGGCATCGGCGGCTCGCCGACCGCGGGCGGCATCTCCCACAGTACTGTCCCGTCCGGGGCCGTCACCCTGATGTTCCTGAATCGATAGGACGACTCAAAGGTCCCCAATCCCACCCGGCCCCTGGGGTGATCGTCGTCATTAGATTCGAGGTGCACGACCTCGTTTTCGCCGTCGTGGAGTGTACACTCGATCTGGTTACGACGGACATGGACGCGAGCGGTATACCATTTGTGGTCGACTAATCGGAATTCAGTAACGCCCAGTTCACGTTCTTTCCCATCCTTATTATAGCCTGAGTGCCACCCCCCTCCCGTGCCGATCCCGAAGTCCAGCAGATTCCTGTTCCGCTCGGTCCCGTCGGTCCTGCGGAAATACAACACGGCGCCGCCTTCACCTCCTTTCTCTCGCATCAGATCTACGGTGAAGTCATAGTCGGTCCAGTCAAGGTCGCCGAACAACAAACAAGCCCACAAACCCTTCGTCGCGACTGTCTGAAGCAACTCCCTCCCCTCGACGAGCCAACGCCCAGAGACGATTTCCGCCTTCCCATTGAGCACTTGTCTCGCATCGATTGCATGAGGGCGTGCCGGCCCATTCGCAGCGCGACCAGCCGCATTGGCCTTGCCGCCCTTGTCGTCCATAGCGACCTTCGGATTCGTGTTGGAATTGGCCGCCGCCGGCGGCATCTCCCACAGTGTCTTCCCATCGGGGGCCGTCACCCTGATGTTCCTGAATCGATAGGACGACGACTCGGACCCCAATCCCACGCGGCCCCTGGGGTGATCGTCGTCAATAGCTTCGAGGTGCACGACCTCGTTTTCGCCGTCGTGGAGTGTACACTCGATGTGGTTACGATGGACTTGGACGCGAGCGGTATACCATTTGTGGTCGACTAATCGGAATTCAGCATCGCCCAGTTCACGTTCGTTCCCATCCTTATAGGCTGTGAGCCCCCCCTCTCCCGTGGAAATCCCGAAGTGCAGATTCCTGTTCCGCTCGGTCTTGCGGAAACTCAACCCGGCGCCGCCTTCGCTTCCTTTCTCTCGCATCAGATCTACGGTGAAGTCATAGTCGGTCCAGTCAAGGTCGCCGAACAACATATCAGACACGGCACCCTTCGTCGCGACTGTCTGAAGCAACTCCCTCCCCTCGACGAGCCAATGCCCACGGAGGATTTCCGCTTTCCCATTGAGCACTTCTCTCGCATCGATTGCATGAGGGCGCGCCGGTTCATTCGCGATGCGACCGACCGCGCCGGCCTTTCCGGGCCGATCGTCGACGGCAACCTTCGGCTTGGTGTCGGTGTTCGCCGCCGGGATTAGCGGAGACGTCGGGGACGTCGTCGCGACCCCTCCACCGGAGGGTAACACCGGAGGCTTGTCCACCTTCGCGCGCGAGGAGTGACCATTGGCAGCAACCGTTTCCGGGCTCAGGATTTCAAGAGGTTCAAGCTGGACGGTAAGCGTCGTTGTCCTTCCCGCCTCGATCGTCACGGTTTGACCGCGTATCGTAAACCCATCCTTCTTCACCTGGACCACGTGATCGCCAGGTGGCGCCGTGATCTCTGCAGGTCCGCCGCCGTCCGGCCAGTGAACAGTGGCTTTCTTCCCGTCGACGAGGACGGTCGCTTGATCGGGAAGATCCGCCAGCACGATCATCCCCTCCGGCGTCCGGATCTTGATGAGCACGCCCCACACGGCAACGAGTCCGATCAGCAACACTCCGACGGCCACCGCCGGCCACAGCCACGATGGACGTCGATTCGAAGCGGCGGCCGGCGCCGCGTCCCGGGAGCTTTCGGTCTCCTTGAGACCGACCAGGCTCTCCCATGTCGGCTCCGGTCCGCGCCTGTGCCCGGGCGTGCTGCGCGGGGGTGCGGGGGCGGGCGATAATGCTGACGCAGGCCGCGTCGGCACGAAACCCGCAACGGCCGTTGCCGGTTGCGTCTCGGGTGGTTCTGCCCGCGAGAGCTCCGGCTTCAATCCCTTGGACACTACGCTCCCCTTCTTGAAGAACGGGGTCAACGCCTGGGCGACTTCCTTCGGCTCCTGGAAGCGACGTTCCGGCTCCTTGGCCAGCATCTTCGCCACCACGGCGGCCAGCTCGGCCGGCACCTCGGGGCGGATGAAGTTCAAGGGCTTGGCGTCCATCGAGTGGTGCGCCTGAAGCAGCTCATACAGGCTCGGGGCGTCGAACGGCGGGTAGCCGGAGAGCAGGCAGTACAGGGTACAGCCGAGGCTGTAGATGTCGGCCCGGATGTCGGCTTTCTGGGCATTGACGGTCTGCTCGGGTGCGACGTAGTGGGGCGTGCCCAGCATCTGACCCTCATGGGTCAGGCCGCCATCCACGCCGGCCTCGCTGGTCACCTTGGCCAGGCCGAAATCGAGAATCTTGATCACCGGCTTGTTGCCCTCGCGGGCGAGGATCAGGTTGGCCGGCTTGATGTCGCGATGGACCATGCCCCGCTCGTGGGCGTGCTGCAGTCCGAGCGCGGCCTGGTATACGAAGTTGCAGGCGTGGGCCACCGGCAGCGGGCCGCTCTTCTCCACCAGCTTGGCCAGGTCGTAGCCCTCGACGTACTGCATCGCGAAGACGATGCTCTCGCCGACCCGGGTAGCCGAGTAGGCCGACACGACGTTGGGGTGTTGAAGCAAAGCGGCGGCGCGGATCTCGCGAAGGAACCGCTCGAGCACACCCTTGCGATCGAGCAGGTGCGAGCTGACGACCTTGAGCACCTCCCTGCGGCCCATCAGCTTGTTATCGGCCAGGTACACCACGCCCATGCCACCGCGGCCCAGCTCGCGAAGTATTTCATAATCGGGGTGGTCGGACAGGCCCGGCGGCAGTGTGCTGGCTGGGGGAGGCAGGCCGGCAGGCGCCTCACCGCCCATCATGGAGAGCCCCGGCAGCGACGAGCCGACCGGCGGCCCCAATTCCGCACCAGGTTGGGCCTTGCGGAGCCGATCGAGGAAGGTGTCAGATGTCATCTCAGCCACGCGAAGTCGGCATGCCCGGCATTCCGCCAGATGGTCGTTGACCGCGTGCCACTGAGAGACTTCGAGCTTGCCCAGGCCATAGGACCGGAGCGTCTGGTCGGTCGGGTGGGCCGCGTCGCTAGCACCCATCGTGCGATCTCCTGGACGGGTCAAATGCCCACGGTCAATCAATCACTAATAGAGGAAGGCCGCATCTCCGCAAGATATGACGCGGAAAACGAAAAACCCGGAAAAAATCCGAAGTTCCATCATAACTCCTCTCTTTCGGCAAGCCCACGCCGCCCAAGACAATCTGACCCGCGCGTTTGACCCCGAACCCAAGACCGAGAAGGTCCGCTTCTACCTGCCGGTCACCAAGGCTTGGCGCAGCTCCAGCAGATTGACGTACAGGTTGAACCGGCGCGTCGTGACCAGACCGACGAGGGCGACTGAGACCTGCCGTTGAAGCAGGGCGGCACACTTGGCCACGAAGGCTCGGCGAGGCTCCGGCCGGTGCTTGCTCCCAGCGGGATCGACCTGGAAGACGAACCGCTTCGTCAAGACCATCTCAGGCGCGACGGGCTTCTTCGCGAGGACGTGGAATACGTTCGTGTTCTCCGGTATGTTGTCAGGAGGTGGGGGTGAATCCTCGTTACCGGCTGATGATTCTTGTCCTTCGGAGGTTTGACCACCATCATGCTGTGAGGAATTGAATATGGACAATGAACGATACGATGCGGCTATCGTAGAACTTATCCAGTTGATTACATCAGCTAACGTGTCACCAATGGGGAAGGCAGAGTTTTTCGGCTATACTCTCGATCACCTAATACATCATTACGTCCAGATGCAAGAAGGGCGAAGCGATCGCTTCAATGCCGATCTCTTCCCGCCTGGCATCAGGAGCTCTCTGGACGTTCTGACACATAGACTGGCGGTGCTCATCGGGGCGGAAGATCCTCTAGAGGCTGCAAAGGATCTCCACTACGTGATTACTCGTCTTTTAGATGCACTATTAGCACTACCGAATGTTAGTTTTGGGATGTCACTTTTTCTCAAAGGGTCGATGCAGAAAACAATGTACAAAATACAGACCGCTCTGGACATTGCTTTGAGTTCCGACCCCCAGCAACGAGTGATGGCATCCCGGAGAAGAGTTGTGGCATTAGGAGTGCTCTCGGATGCGCTTTGGCATTGTGGCGAAACCTGATGTGTAATGAAAGAGAAAAGCTGTTTCGACGAGCCGGTTCTCAGCATTAGGGCACTCACGACTCGCGTGGCGCTGGGGGACAAGACCGGCGATAGTGCTGTGATCGAGTATGTGGGCTCCAGGCCGAAGACTTTTTGCACGGGGCTCAAGCCCGGGTGATGACCAGTTCCCCCACGTTCGACTAGCAACTGGAGGGACTGAAGAAGTACAAAGGCTTCGGCGGCGATGATGAACTTCCCGGCACCGTGCAGGCGGCGGATCGGTTCGTGGGTGCCGCCTTCTGCGTGGGGCGGCTGCCCGAGCCGAAGAATCAGCGGCAGGGAGTGGCAGGCGTGCTCAGCCTGATGCGGAATGTCGCCCAGCCTTTCGGAATGTCGAAAGCCGACGAGCCGGACACGTCGCAGTCGATCTGGCGCACCGTTGCGGACCTCACTAACGGCGCTTATAACTTCGAGTCCACGACCAGCCCGAACATCATCTGGGTGAAATTGACGGGACTGGACTTCGATGAAGGAGCGAAGGCTCAGAAGCTCGATCTCGTGAACTACCCGGATCGTGTCGATGATGTGACCGGATCATTCGAGCCTGTCGAACCGATAGGCCGCTGTCCCCGGACCCGAAAAGTGAGCTGGCGGGCGCAGATGTAGAATTACTTCTCGACCTCGAGTGCCAATGAACCTTCCGACGAGCCTGAACTATCCCCTGATCGCCATTGGAGATCTTCATGGGCAGCGTGAAGAACTGCTCTGTCTGCTCGCCCGGATCGAAATACTGCCAGAGTGGAAGCACTCTGCCTTGGTGTTCCTGGGCGATTTCGTGGATCGAGGAGAGGATGTTCCGGGAACCATCGACTTGGTTCTCGAACTGCTGAGCCGTCCTGCTGGGGGTTCGGCGGTCATGGGCAACCATGACCTTGCCCTGGTCAGAGCCGCTCGACTCGATGGCGGACCAGGCTCTCCTTATTGGATTGAGAGCTACCGACGCCGGTACGACCACGACACGACCTTTCTCGGCTACCTCGGGCGCCGACCCGAGCGAGTTGGCAAGCACTGGGAACGAGATCTCAAGAGCCTCAAGGATGAGATCCCCCATCGTCACCGGGAGTTCCTGACTTCGTTGCCCTGGGTCGTCGAAACCTCCGGGCACTTATTCCTGCATTGCGGCTTGTCGCCCGAACTGGGAGCCAGCCCTTTGGAGCAGGTCGCCTCAATGCACCACAAGCAATGGGACCGCTCAACTCTGAGGCCGTTGGCAGGAACGAACACGGATTTGCTCTGGCAGCACGATTATCCGGTATGGATCGGTGCCGACCGCAATCTCTCGAAGTCTCCGCTGCCCTACCCCGGGAAAGTTCAGGTGACGGGGCACGTCCAGGTCTCGAAGCCGGATGAGACAGGAGAACGTATTCGTCTCGACACCAGCGGCGGATATGGCGCTCTCACGGCATGCCTGTTGCGCTCATCGGACACCGAGCCTGAATTCTTCTCCGGATAACTGCCGATCACTTATCTGCCGCCCGTATTTCTTGCAGACCTCGATGCTCAATCGAGTCCGAATCGGTCATTGCATCTGCGGGCTCCTCGATCATGCCTTGGTCTGTTTCTCCACAACATCTCCGGGATGATAAAGCATTCTTGACCAGGACTCACGACGTTCGATGGATGGAACATGTCATCCAGACGTTTCCTTGCCTCAATAGCTCTTCTGGATCAGAAAGATCACAAAGGCAACGGCGCTCAAGATCGTTCGTATGCTATGTAGCCTGCCCCAGCGAACAAGAAGCCGTTGGGCGAGCGGAGAGTCTTTGTCAAATGAAGGATCGAGCAATTGATTGTTCGTCGGCGCTATGACGATCAGCGTGAGCGGGATCACTGCCCCGAGCAAGAGACCGCCTGCAGCCCAAAGGAAATGCGCCCCGACCCACCAGGCCCCAATGCCACTCAGAAAGCCGACTGCCGCTAACGTGGCTTGCATCATCGCTGCCCTATTGTAGCTGGGGGCGAACTCGGTTACGGCCAGACGAGTACCGCACTCCATCCTCGCCGGATGTTCGACGAAGGTGACATAGGTGGAGGCCCCGGCGAAAAGTCCCGCCGACAGCGTGGCGATAAGTTGAAGAGTCGCTTGCATCGGATCGTTCTCTCCAAGGAAGAATAGAGGTCATGGTATGTTGGTTCCACCCAGCCCAGGTCCAGTACGTCACAAACGAGATCTTCAGCGCCTTCCTGGCCACTCCGACTCACCTCCCGTACTTGTGCGGCGTCCGAGCCCGCTCCATCTCCCTTTGCCCACTTCTGCTTGGATGCCCTTGAGCTTACAATCTCCGGGACTTCTCCGAAACGACCCTCGCGAGGAACGACTATGCCTGCTGCACTCTATGTCGTCGACAGAGATACTCCGCCCTTCGAGAAGACGCGCCTGTCGGCTGATGTCGTCTGTGCGGGCGATAGCATTACGGGCTGGAACAACTTTGGGGTTGTGAGTGAGTGGCCCTACCGAACCTACCCGGAGTTTCTCCAGCGGCTCTGCGAGCCCCTGCGATTGACGATTGCCAACGGCGGCATCGCCGGGGAGGTCAGCCCCAACGGACTCGGGCAGGTCCGAGAATACCTGATCTTGTTCCCGAACGCTCGGTACTTCGTGGTGGGCTATGGCACCAATGACCTCGGCATGTGGCCCAAGGTCGAGCGGACCAGCCCCATGATCATCGAAAATCTCAACCGGATGGTAAGAGCGATTCGAGAAGGCGGCAGGCAGCCGATTCTCTTGAGCGTGCCTTACGCGAATGAGTCGATGTTCCCCCGGAGCATCGCCCTGGAGCTGCACGCCCATCGTGACTACCACAATGACAAGCTCAAGGCCTACTGCCTCGAGAACCAGATTCCACTCGTCGATATCGCCTCAAAGCTTCGTGACGAGCACTTTGCCGACGAGTTGCACCCCAACGATGAGGGGGCGCAGGTCATCGCCCAGGAAGTCTTCCGCGTGCTGAGCGAGGTCCATTCGAAGGCGTCGGAGTGAGCACGCTGTCGAGGTTGAAGTTGGACGCCAGTGTCTTTTCTCCCGGCTTGATCACCCAAGAATGATCGCCGATAGCTTCCTAATCTGCCCAGCCTGTGTGCGTCAAGCGCTTTTCCTTTGTTGAATACGTCCAGGAGACCTTTCGCTGCCCCGGGTTCGGGAAAGGTCTTTGCTGCGTCGGCTACAGGGGTTGACCACGACCCCTTACAATTGCGCAGGAGACCATGCACCCTGATACGTCGCTACGAAAGAGACGTTAGAAAGGAACGGCAATGGGAACTGCAATGGGTCAAGAGCGTTTCTTATCGTTCTATGAGGGGAAGCCGCCCTGGGACATCCCCGGTCCGCAGCCTGTCATCGCAAGGCTGGAAGAGTCGGGAGCGATCCAGGGCTCCGTGCTTGACGCCGGGTGCGGTACCGGGGAGAACGCCCTGTTTCTGGCATCACGCGGGCACGAGGTCTGGGGGCTCGATTTCGTGCCTGCTGCCATCGAGCGGGCGATCGCAAAGGCGAAAGAGCGGGGGCTCGGCGTGCACTTCCAGGTTGGTGACGCTCTCAAGCTCGACCAGCTTGGACGCACGTTTGACACGGTGATCGACTGCGGGCTCTTCCATACGTTCGAGGACGAGGAGCGGCTGGTTTACGTCTCGGGGCTGGCGAAAGTCGTCGGTCCGGGAGGATGCGTTCACGTCCTCTGCTTCAGCGACCAGGAGCCGCCCGGAGAGGGACCCAGGCGAGTGTCGCAGCAAGAAATCCGCGATGCCTTCCGCGACGGCTGGGAGATCGTCGAGATCCAGGCGTTCCAGTTCCAGATCATAGACCACCCGGAGGCTCGCTCGTTCAGTCCCGGAGGGCCAAAAGGGTGGCGGGCGACGATCAGGCGGGCTGATACCTGACCGCAACCGGCAAGGTCGAGCCATGGCCCTGAATAGTCGTCGCAGGATGGCTCCCGTGCGTCAGCGGTTCATCCCTATAAACGCCCTCCGCACTGAGTCGCCTCCTGCCGCGGCATCGAGGTTCCTGGCATCGCCGATGGCAACCTCGTCCGCATCGCCTTCGAGGGCCTTCATCGTCTCGGAGAGGAACGCATCCGGAGGCATCGGCGAGTGTCTTACCGGCACATTTGTATTGCTCTCTTTGCCCAGCTCGGTGGTGATATAGGGGGGAATCAGCTCGATGACTTTAACGCCTGTCCCCTTCAACTGATGTCGCAGTGACATCGTGGAGGAATGAACGGCGGCCTTGGATGCACAGGGGACGGGGAAGCGGGCCATGGGCACGAAGTCGAGCCCCGACGAGACGTTGATCAGCGTCGCTTCCGGGCTCTTCCTCAGTTGCGGCAGAAATGCCATCGCAACCCGGATCAGGCCCAGGAGGTTGGTGTCGCCTCCCATCAGCCGCTGATGATGATCCGGTTGCCAAGCTTGTGAAACGCCTCGACCAGACCCTTGCCGATGCCCGACGCACCGCCTCTGCACGCTGATGATACCCGCCTCTTACGATCCACGCATTCTCGGCCCCATCCTCGCCCTCGAGGCAGCCGTCGTCGCGCTCGTCTGGGGCCCCCGGACGCTGATGAGAGAAGAATGGCGCGGGACGTAGAATGATTAGTTCACATGATACTAATTCGATTATAGCTCCAGCTTGCGGCGAATCTCGCTGGCGATCTCCTCGGGCGTTCCACTCACATCGACCTTGATCGCGTCCTCGGGCAGCTCCAGAATCGCGAGCTGACTGGGCAGAAGAGTGGGGCTCATGAAATGGCCGGTGCGTGATTCCAGCCGTTTCCGGATCACTTCCGGCGGTCCGCAGAGGCAAACGAAGTGCACGGTAGCCTGACGATGGCGCAATTGTTCCTGATATTCATGCTTTAGCGCGGAACATGCCAGGATGATGTTTGCTCCGCGGTCTTGAGCGTCTTCGATCAACTTGGCCAGACTCTGGAGCCAGGGCTTGCGATCCTCGTCGGAAAGCGGGATACCGAGGCGCATTTTCACGATGTTGGCCGCGGGATGGTATGTATCGGCGTCGTGGAATTCCCAGCCGAGCTCCTTCGCCAAGAGCTCGCCGATTGTCGTCTTCCCCGATCCGGTCACTCCCATGAGAACCACGATCATTGGCCCTGGCTCCTGAAGACACCTTTACTTACTGAACCTATGAGTCCAGAGGTCGCAAATTGACACTCGCCAATCCTCGCCAGAGAATCAAGGTTCAGCTGAGGCAGGGGCTTTCCCAACTGAGGGGAGCCAAAGAGAAAATCGCGTGTCTGGCCAGGTCGAGAATCGATCTCCGCTTTGTAGAAGTCGAGGCCCGGATGGCGGACTGGCTCATGAAGACGATCCGGGCAGAAGCGCGGCGGCTCCTCGAGCTCTCCGCCGAGGATACCGCGCTGAGGGCGGATCTGAGGGCCTTGGCCGAGGAGATTTTGGCCGCCACGGCGCTTCCATCGACCCTTGCTATTGGGGAAGACTCCTTGGCCCCGAACTTGCCACCAGACGTGAGCTCGACTGACGCCGGCACGGTTGGTCCGCTCGATTCCGCGGCTCTACCGCCGTCTACTCTGGGAGCCCTCGGGCATGAGCCGGAGCCATCGCGTCAGGCGGAGCCTGTTTCTGAGCCCCAGCCTCGACCCCAGTCGGAGCCGGAGCCACTGCACGAGCTGACGCTGGGCCGGTCGCGGCCCCTCAGGGCGGGCGGTCTGCCGGGCCAGGGATCCTCGATCGGTTCGGTAGGGTCTGGTTCCGACCTTGATTCTCTGTCGTTGCGATGCCGGCGAAAGGCTGAAGCCGCCCGCTGGGCCGCCGAATGCCAGCGGAAAATTTGCGAAGGGACGGGAGCACTGCGCGAGGCGTCGCCGCTGGATCAAGAACTGGGCCGCTGGGCGGACCTGCTCTGCGATGGAGTCTACTGGTACCGTTCGACGAGCGACGTGAGCTCGACGGCAGACTTGATGCTCGACGAGATTGCGGGTTGCTTCGAGACGGTGGCCGAAAGCCTGGCACTGGTGCGCGAAAGCGAGGGGCGGACGCGGGCCTTCGAGCGCGCCTTGCAGTATCTTGCCGAGGCGCAATCGGGGTTGCGGCGAGCTCTGCAGCGGGTCGGCCTGGACACCGATGCGGATCAGGAAGACGTTTACCAGTGGTTGCGAGGTTCGGCCTCCAGGCACCGGATCTATCTCCGCCGGCACATGCGGGCCGACGATCTGGCCGAGCCGGCAGGATGGCCGTCGCTCCTGTCGCGAATCGAAGAGGCAAGATCGAGCGGCCGCAAGACCCCGGGTCAAGGTCGACTTTTCGAGCAAGCCCGCGAGCACCAAGAGCTCATCAAGCAGAAAGTGGCAGTTGAGGCGGATTGGTCCGCGTTCATCGGAGCCGTCGATGCCCTGGTTGCCGACGGCATACCGCCCAGCAGCCGTGAGCTCCGCGAGTGCCTGCTGCCGATCGTCGACGACGTTCCGGAACGGGAGGATTTCCCTCGGGGTTTTCGCCTCGTGCTCCGCGAGGTCGATCGCTTCCTGGCAACCCGTTCTGCTCCCTCCCCAGCGATCGGTCATCATGAGCCCTCCGCCCCGGTCAAGCAGGTCGCTCGACTGCTCGCCGGCAAGAGCATCGTACTGATCGGCGGCAGCCGGCGACGCGACGCCCAGGAAGCGATCACGAGGCTCTTTGGCCTCGAGTCTCTGGTCTGGCTCGAGACCAGGGAACACCAGGCCGTTCTTACGTTCGAGCCGGTGATTGCACGCCCTGATGTTGCGCTCGTGCTCCTGGCTATCCGCTGGTCGAGTCACGCGTTCGGAGAGGTTCGCCATCTCTGCGATCGCCACGGCAAGCTCTTGGTGCGGCTTCCGGGTGGCTACAATCCGAACCAGGTCGCCGCCCAGATTCTTGCGCAGTGTAGTGACCAGTTGCGCGAAGGCGAGTCCTGAACCTTGATCGACGCCCCCCGCTCGGTTACCTGCATAGCCGTATCGGGACTGTCTCACGCAGCTACTGCGGGAGTTGACAGTTCTTGGGTCAGGTCGGCGGGATCAGATTGAAGCAGCGTCCAGAAGTCGTAGGTGGGCAGTTCCAAACCCAAGGCTCGGTACGGACACT